>JBDKVB010000075.1 GCA_039679385.1 Armatimonadia bacterium
AGCAGCTGGCCAAGACACTGTGTCATACCGGAGAGACCTCCCGAAAGGGCCTTCTGTTGGCGCAGAACCCCATTTCGACGTCTCTCCGGTTTCACTTCCTCAGCAACTCATGAATAATGCGGGCTAGAGACCGTCGGTAGACAGCGCGAGAACGTTCCCGCCCATGTCCGCCACGTACACCTGCTGTCCGTCACAGGCCGGGGCTGCGAAGACGTACAGTCCCGGGGAGACCTTGTACTGGCTCCGCACCGCGCCGGTCGTTGCATCGAGGATCGTAAGGGTCCCGGCGCCGGAGACGACGCAGACCTTCCCGTCTGCCTCGACCGGAGGTGTCGGGACATAGCCGGTCGGCGCCTCGGCGACCCACAGCACGTTGCCCTCCGGACCACGCTTGCTGACGCGCCCGTCACTGTGGCGGACGTACACGCTCTGACCATCCGCAGCCGCGCCGACCGCGGCGCACTTGTCCTCGCCAAGCAGCAACTGACCGGTCGTTGCGTCCAGGACGGAGAGCTTGTAAGCGCGGTCGGTGACGAACACCTTGCCCTGGCAGTAGACCGGGCCGCAGTCGGCCGGACTGTAGTAGCGCACTGCACCGGCCTCCTTCTCCGTCCCCTTGCTGACGCCACTCCACAGCACCTTGCCGTCTGCCAGGCTCAAAGCGTGGACATAGCGATCCCAGGCCCCGAAGTAGAAGGCTTCCGGACCGGCGGCTGCCGGCGTCTCAATGGTGTAGTCAGCGGCCCTGGTCCGCCAGAGCAACTGCCCGGTCTCGCGGTCCAGCGCCACGACCTCTCCCCCATTGGTGCCGCAAACAACCGTGTTGCCCTGGACGGTCGGCGTGGAGTACATGGGCGAACCGGCGTCGTAGGTCCAGACGAACTTGCCCTCCGCCGTGACAGCGCGGAGTTGCCCGTCTGCCGAAGCGAAGCACACCCGGCCATCGCCCAGCGAGACGATGCCTGAACGCACCTCGCCGCCGGTCGTCATGCGCCACAGGCTCCCGCCTGAGGATGCCTCCAGGCAGGAGACCGACCCATCATTGCTGCCCACGAAAAGCCGACCATCTACCGCCAGCGGCGTTGACTGGCAGGAGCCGAGAAGCTGCTGACGCCAGGCGATTCGCACCGGTCCGCCCTGGAGCCAGAAGGAAAGGCTGTGAGTGGTCACAAGCCCGGCGGCGTCCGTGAACTCCATGCGCAGGACATGAGCCCCGGGACTGAGTCCCTCGCGGTCGAGCTGCACCGTCCAGCGCTCCGGTCCACCTCCGATGCTGCCCTTGAGCTCGCCGTCGAGGAGACAGCGTGCGCCCGTTGCGCCAGGGGCACCGACCGTTGCTTCCCAGGTGAGCGGATCCTCAGCGCCGAAGACCTTGCCGTCGTCAGGCACTGCGGCTACTGAGAGGAAGGGCGACCGCTGGGGCAGCGGCTTCTCAAGGAGCTCTGTGAGCTTCTGCTCACCGTTCAGGAACTGGTGGCAGACGCGGATCACGTTGTCCTTGACCGAGATGATTCCGTAGCCACGGGTGTCGCTGTAGGTGTTGCCGCCCATGACCGCATCGAAGCCGGCGATCTTCATCGCCCGGGCACCGTGGCCGTGACCGACCAGCAACAGTACGACGTTGCGGGTCTGCAACACTTCCAGCAGACGCGCGGAGTCGTAGGCGCTCGCGAACTCGCTGCCCCCCAGGGGATGGTGGCAGAAGAAGAAGACCGGCTGCTCGGCAGGCGTGCGCTCGAACTCGCTGCGGAGCCAGTTGAGGCCCTCGGCGCTCACAGACGGGCGCGGGTCCTGCGCTGAGGCGGTGTCGAAACCGACGAACTTCGCGCCGCTGTACTCGAAGGCGTAATAGACCGATCCCTGGATCTGGCGCAGGCGCGGACGCGAGCAATCCCAGGTGTTATCGTGGTTGCCGAGCTCCAAGTAGACGGGCAGACCACGATCTCGCCACAAGCTCTGGAACTGATCCCAGGCGCCGGCTCCGCCACCGAACTCGTTGAGGTCGCCGGTCACGATCGCAAGCCCAGGCGCCGGAACCGTGATGCCGAAGGGCGTCAGGGCGATCTCCTTCCCCACCGGGAGGGCCTTGACAGTCTCCTTGGTCTGCGCCAGGGCAAAGGGAACATGGCAGTCAGACAGGTGCAGGATCGTGAAGTCCTGTACGCCCCAGGTGGTACCTGCGAGCAGCAGCGCGGAGGCTACGATAGTGGTTCGGAGCATGCCGTCACCTCGTCGGCGCAAGGGTCGCCGTGGTTGGTGGTCGAACTGGCCATTTCGCACGGATCCTCTGCTCTACCTCCCGCCCTTGCGGGAAACTCGTCAGGCAGACTGGACGTTAGGTCATACATGGAGCATACTCTTGGGTGGTAGTCGCCGTGGATACGAGGAGTGAGACGGAGATAGTCGCATGAACACAGTGAAGACGGTTCTTCTCATGGCTCTACTGACCGGCCTGCTGGTTGGGGTCGGCGATCTGGTTGCAGGGCAGACCGGCATGCTGGTTGCACTGGGCCTGGCGGTACTGATGAACTTCGCCGGCTACTGGTTCTCGGACAAGATCGTTCTGACCATGTACCGGGCCCAGCCCGTCGATGAAGTCTCCGCACCAGGACTGTACCGGATCGTGCGGCGACTGACTTCTGCTGCGAACCTACCGATGCCGCAGGTGTACATCATCCCGGACCCTTCCCCCAATGCTTTCGCGACGGGCCGGGATCCGCAGCACGCCGCGGTCGCAGCAACGGAAGGCATTCTGCGCCTCCTCAACGAGGAAGAGCTGGAAGGCGTGATTGCGCACGAGCTGACTCACGTCCAGAACCGGGACATCCTCATCGGTAGCATGGCCGCGACGCTGGCCGGTGCTCTCATGATCCTGGTGCGCATGTTCGCCTGGTCGACGATGTTTTTTGGAGGCGGCCGCAGCGATGATGAAGGCGGCAACCCTCTCGCCGCACTGGCCATGATCATCTTCGCGCCACTTGCCGCGAGCCTGATCCAGATGGCGATCTCGCGATCCAGGGAGTACCAGGCAGACGCCGGTGCGGCGCAGCTCACCGGACGCCCTCTGGGACTTGCAAGAGCGCTTGCGAAGCTGCAGCAGGGCGTCGAGTATGCGCCGATGGACGCCGAGCCGACCACCGCACATATGTTCATCGTGAGCCCTCTCACCGGCCGGTCGGTGCTGAATCTGTTCAGCACTCATCCGCCGATCGAGGAGCGTATCGCCCGTCTTGAGCGGATGGCGCACCACAGCTAGCTCCGCCGCAAGCACACTTTCTTCCTCTTTGTGAGCCACCCCAGCAGGGGTGGCTCTTTTTGTGTCTGGGGCGGTGCACAGCAGGCCATCCCGTCCAGTCAACAACCCAAAAGTACCGCTTGACACAACCAAGGGGCAATTGCCATGATGATGGCGGCAGGCATCGAGCCTGGCCGCGTAGACGACCTTGATTCGGAAAGGACAAGGTGGTTCCCATGCGACGCAGATTTGGTTTCACCCTGATCGAGTTGTTGGTGGTCATCGCGATCATCGCGATCCTGGCGGCGATCCTGTTCCCGGTCTTCGCCAGGGCACGTGAAAAGGCGCGCCAGTCGAGTTGCCAGAGCAACGAGAAACAGCTCATGCTGGCCTACCTGGCCTACATCCAGGACTACGACGAGCGGACCCCGAACCAGTGGTTCTTCTCCTCAACTGCCGGCACGGGGTACATGTGGGTCGACGCGATCATGCCGTACGTCAAGAACCTGCAGATCTTCGACTGTCCCTCGGCCGGGCGACGCACCACATTGTACACGACGGTCAATGGTCTTGGCTTCTACGCCATGAACGCAGGAAGCGTCAGCTACGGGATCAACACCTGCTACTGGGGCGGCTATGCGGGCTCGGCGAGCGGACCTCCGGCCAACCCGATAAACGGTCGCAACCTGGCACAGATCAAGGTGCCGGCTGAGACCGTGTGTCTGCTCGACGCCACCTACACCGAGTACGGTGCCCAGTATGACATCTGGAGCAGCATCTACTCGACGCCCCTCAAAGACCCTCCCTACCGGCACAACGACATGGCCAACGTGTCCTTCATCGACGGTCACGTGAAGGCAATGCCGCGGGGCGGCCTGGCCGCGCTCCATACCGTCTCGGGTGTGGGTGTGTACTACCTGTTCACCATCCAGGAAGACTAGGCTCCGAACTACCTGTGACAAGTACAGCAGAAGCCACCCCTCTGGGGGTGGCTTCTGCCCTTCTGGGTCGCAAGAATAGAGGCCTGTTGCCACGGTAGCGGCTGCAAAATGCCACTTGACATGAAGGTGCCTCAGTCTCCATGATTATAGTTAACAGGCGAATAGCCTGATCACATCATCAGCACGGATTCTGAAAGGGCAAGGTGATCTGGATGCGACGGAAATCTGGCTTTACCCTGATTGAGTTGCTGGTGGTCATCGCTATCATTGCTATCCTGGCGGCGATTCTCTTTCCCGTATTCGCCAGGGCACGTGAGAAGGCGCGCCAGTCGAGCTGCCAGAGCAACGAGAAGCAGCTTATGCTGGCCTACCTGGCCTACATCCAGGACTACGACGAGCGGACCCCGAACCAGTGGTTCTTCTCCTCCACCGGCGGCACGGGGTACACGTGGGTAGATGCCCTTATGCCCTACGTCAAGAACCTGCAGATCTTCGACTGCCCCTCGGCGGGGCGACGCACCACTCTGTACACGACTCCCAATGGCCTCGGCTTCATTGGCGTCAACTCCGGTTCGGTGAGCTACGGAATCAACACCTGCTACTGGGGCGGCTACGCGGGCTCGGCCAGTGGCCCGCCCGCCAACAACGTGAATGGTCGCAACCTCGGTCTCATCAAGGTCCCGGCTGAGACAGTGACATTTCTCGACTGGACCTACACCGAGTACGGCAACCAGTACGACGTCTCCGCCAACATCTACAACGTGCCCCTTGCGGACCCGCCCTACCGACACAACGAGATGGCCAACGCGTCCTTCATGGATGGCCATGTCAAGTCCTACCCTCGGGGCGGCCTGGCCTCGCAGCACACCGTGAGTGGTGTGGGCGTATACTACCTGTTCACCATCCAGGAAGACTAGGCTCCGAACTACCTCTAGCATGTGCGATACGGCCAGACCCTTGCGGGTCTGGCCGTATCGATTCCGTCGGAGGCTTTGCCGGAGACTCCCTGCCACCAAACGCTCCTGGGACGTCCCCGTTATAAGCGCAGTTACACCTGCGGGCTGTCGAGGCATACGCAGCCATCGCGCTGGGCCTTCGCAACGCGCTCCACGTCGGGCCCGTCAATGCTCTCCAGCGAGCGCAGACCCGGGACGCAGTGCGGCCCGCAGTTGCACACGTAGTTCCAGGGCTTGCCGTCGACCACGCCGTCGAGCTTCTCCCACATCTTCAGCGTCTCGGCGCACAGGGTGATCGGCGTCTGCGGACTCAGGCGCCTGGACTCGGCGATGAAGTGGCGGTAGATCTCCTCCTTCACCTCGAAGGGGAAGGGACGCATGCCCTGCTCGCTCTGCGGCCACTTGTCGCCGACTTCCTTCTCCAGCTTCCAGGCGGCGTCGACGAAGCCCGGATCCAGGGCGTCGAGCCCCAGCGTTTCATCCATCTCGGCAACGCTGTCGAAGAAGACCGTCTCCATGCTCAGGTTCTCTGGCTGTACAGTGGAGTACAGGCACTCGAGCATGTGGGTGATCTCCTCGCGCCAGTTGCGCACGGGGATGATCGGCTTGCACTTGAACCGCACGTGGTAGCCGGCTTCCTGACACTTGCGAGCCGCCTCCAGGCGCTCCTCCAAAGTCCCGGTGCGCGCTTCATAGCGGCGACTGACGGTGTGGGTGGAGAGTGTCCACAGCATTATCGTATGGCCCTTGTGATCGAGGTTCAGCAGGTGGTCGACGTTAGCGCTCTTGCTGAACAGGATCAGGAACTCCTTTTCACGCTGCGCGAAGTCGTTCACCAGCATCTCGCAGGCGCCGTACTCGGGCTCAATCGCCAGCACGTCCTGCTCGACGTCATAGCGGAAGGTCTCCTGCCAGGGGTTCGCCGCCATCAGCTCATGGACGTGCTCGACGAACTCCTCGAGGTTGAGGTTGATGACGTACACCGAGCCGCGCTGGCAGTAGGAACAGCGGTGAACGCAGCCCCAGGCGCTGTGCAGGTCGTGTAGGCTCCAGCAGATCCAGCCCGGGTCCCACTTACGACGACCCTCGAGGTGATAGAAGGGAGAGGCCCCCAGCATGGCCTGGATGCGACTGCCGGTGAACCATTGCTTGCAGTCACCGTACTGAGCGTGTGCCTCCACGCAGCGCTTGAACAGGTCGCTTTGCGAGATCGCTTGACGCTCCTCCGGAGTCACCCAGCGCGACGCGTTGAAGATGAGGTCGGGGTCGCCGACGGTGCGGTACGCTCCCTGCCTGACCTCACCGATCCACCCCTGCGCCCGGATGACTTCCGGAAGCTCTTCCGCCTTGAGGACCTGCACCTCGGAGGGCTCGCGCCCCATTCCGCGCACCATTCGGGTCATGCGCTCGACGCAACGCGGGTCATCGGCCGCCCAGTCCATCAGATACAGGTTCTTGGGCTTCATCTCGTACATGACGGGTCTTCTCCTTGTGCGATCACGAGAACTGGGGCAGGTGTGCCTTGTGCGCGGCCAGCAGGTCATCCGCCAGTCGTGTGGCTGCCCTCAAGTCAGTTACGCAACGATCATAGAGCAGGGCCTGCACGAGCAGCTCATGGCTCCCCTGCAAGGCCGCCTCCACGGTGAGCTCAACCCCGTACAGCGCTTCCGTCACCCAGGCAGCTACCCCCACCGGAACCGGCGGCAGGGACAGCGGCAAGCACCCGGCCTGATAGGCCGCCACAGGCATCTCCAGCACGAACCCGGCCGGTATCTGCGGCACGACTTGGTTCGGGACGTTCATCGGGAACACCTCCCCGCAGTCGCCGGACAGGGAGTCCAGGATCGGCACCAGCGCCTCGTGTTCGCCGAGGACGCGATTGAACAGCCCGTCCTCCAGGGGCTCCTCGCCACGGGCCTGTCGCGCCATCTGCTCGAACCGCAGCTCGCCGTTGTGGATCGTCTCGAGGATGTTGTAGGCATCCCGGCCGATGGTCATCCCATAGTAGTTGCCGGCACCGAAGCGCTCCGGGAAGAACTCCATTGCATGCCGGTCGAGGACTGCCGGGAAGGCATTATAGGTGCGGAAGAGCTCCCACGAAAAGGGGTTCTCGTCCTCCGGTAGACTCGTCATCCGCTCCCTGATCCGCGGCCACAGGTCCTCGCCCTCCAGCGTCACGTGGGTGATGAAGGTCAGGTGGTTGATGCCCACATAGAGCGCGGACACCTCACGGTAGGGCACCTGGATCAGCCCGCACAGGTAGCGCAAGGTCCCCTGCACACCATGACACAGTCCGACCACTCCGCGCGAGCCCGCTGCGCCCGTCTTGGTCAGGGCACGACAGATGGCCGCCATCGGGTTGCTGTAGTTGAAGAAGTACGCCTGCGGACAGAGCCGGGCAAGGTCGCGGGCGATGTCGATCATGGGCGGGATCTGCCGCAGCGCCCGGGAGATTCCGCCGGCCATCACCGTGTCGCCCACTGGCTGACGTATGCCATGCTCCAGCGGGACGGTGATGTCGTCCTCCCAAGCCTTGCGCCCGCCGACCGCGATGGTGGTGACGACAGCATCGGCTCCAGGCAGCAGGTCGCACCGGTCGGTGGAGGCCTCAACCTTGACCGGCACACCCTTCTTCTGTACCATCCTTTGCACCAAGCCCTGCGCAACACCGAGGGCCTGCTCGTTGATATCCACCAGCCCGATCGTCCAATCGGCTTCCCTGGTGGAGCTCAGAACGTCGGCCACCAGCCCCACGGTGAAGGACGCACTTCCGGCACCAACCAACACCAGCTTGCGGGGGGTCACAGGCTGCCTCCTCGCGGCGAAGTGTGCCCCAGTTCGCCGGAACACGACCGGTGTCCTGCGCTGTCCTTTTCCAGGGGCGGAGGCCGTCCCGCACGGAGACGTCATCATGCAAGACCTTGTACGTTGCCGCACCCTTCTCGCAGGCACCCTTTGTATGCTCCTCGGGCTGCTATCCCACCCCGGTTGGAGTGAGCCGCCTGGGCTGAGTGCAGCCGTCTCGCCTAGCCTGGCCTCACCCGCCGAGGGCGCGATCAAGCTCGTCGGAACGACGGCCATGGCCGGTGAGGGCAAGGACTACAAACTCCTGGCACCCGGCGAGAAGGTCACCGTCGTCTCGATCACTGGGCCGGCCGTCATCCATCGCCTCTGGTCGACCTCCAGCCTGACCGACGAGACGAAGCTGACGATGAAGCTCGACGGCAAAGACCAGGTCCTGTGGTCGGCGGCGAAGCTTCCCGAGGGCCAGGCGGCCGGTGATCCCCTGCGGGCTATGGACGGCCAGGCCTACTGGTCGTATCTGCCGGTGAAGGTTGGGCAGAAGGCCGAGTTCATCGCCCAGGACCTGCGCGAGAAGTCCGGGAGCGAACCGGCGACAGAGGACAACGGCAACAAGTTCTATGTTCAGGTTGGCTACACCCAGGGCGAGACCGGGATGGCGCCTGCGTCGCTGGTGGCGAAGCTGCGCGCTACCCTCACGCAGGTTCTCACAGACCCGCTCAAGATGCCGGCGTTGGCCGCCGAGCAGAGCGGCGGGCAGCCGCCGAAGCTGGATACTTTTCCGCTGGAACTCGGCAAGCCCCTCAAGCTGACGGACGGCCCGAACTGGGTCGTGCGAGAACTATGCCTCGACACTACCGGCGCGACCTTCGAGCAGCTCGCGGCGACGCGGCTGATCCTGCGGTCCGACGGCTCTCGGGACGCCTGCGTAGATGTGCCTTTGCCCTGTCTGTTTGGGGCGTTCTGGGCTGCCACCGAGTACAAGGGGTTCTACACGGCGATCCAGCAGGGCAAGCTCTTCTTGCGGCTGCCAATCCCCGAGGGTCAGGGACTGGAGTTCGAGCTTCAGCCCTACCAGAAGGGGTCGCCGCTGAAGTCTGCCAGGCTCACCCTCTCCCGCGAGTACGTCAGCCAGGCTCCGGCGTACCGGTTCTGCACCGAGTACCGGGCGCTCATGGCTCAGTCGGGCCAGCCCCTGCGCCTTGCCGAGATCCAGGGCGAAGGCGTGTTCATCGGCTCGCTCTTCGCGGCCGACGGATGCTCACACCGCACCCTCACCTTCCTTGAGGGCAACGAGCAGATCTACGTCGACGGAGCTGAGAAGCCGTCGTGGGAGGGCACCGGGTCGGAGGACTACTTCAATGCCGCCTGGTTCTTCAGCGCCGGCGTCAACGCCCGCGTCTTCCACGGCCTTACCGAGATGCTGCAGGGACCGCCGCCGCGCATCAGCGCATACCGGTTCCTGATCCCGGATCGCATCAGCTTCACCAAGAGCCTGCGCTTCGACATGCAGCACGGCAGCCGCAACACCTCACCGGACACGCTCTACAAGTGCGTGAGCCTGTGGTACCAGAAGGCGCCCTGCAAGGTGATAGAGCCCAGGGAGGCCGCCGCAGCGGCCCCGGGAGCATCGACGCCGGAGGGTACGGCTGCAGGTCAGCAGGGAGGTCAGGAGGCACCGGGTACCGACCCGCTCACCCCGATCCTGCTGGGTGTGGTCGTGCTGTTGGCAGTCCTGGCCGGGATTCGCTACCTGCGACGGTCCAGGTAGTCCCAGGCTGAGCAAACAGGAGGATACAAGGAAAGAGACGCCCTCTGCAGGGCGTCTCTTTGCACTTCGGTAGCAGTTGGCGCGGCGGCTACGAGACTACTCCTCGGAGATAGCCTCAACCGGGCACTCGCCACTGCACAGGTCACAGTCGGTGCACTTCTCGGGGTCGATAACGTAGCACTTGTCGCCCTCGGCGATGGCCTCACAAGGGCAGACCTCGGCGCAAGAGCCGCAAGAGGTGCACTTATCGCAATCAATGACGTGTGGCATTCAGACAGACTCCTCTCTCTCTGAGCAAATGCGGCCGGAGACCAAGTCCGGCCCTACGAAAAGTTACCATGCTCCCTGCTGCGCGTCAAGGTCTCTTGCATCCCCGGGAGCGCAGCCGACAGCCCGTGCCCGGTCTACTTGAGCACCCACACACGCGCTGGGCCAATCAGCCCCGAGGTGCGCGAATCCTTGTCATACAGGTTCACCAGGGAGTTGGCCACCTCCACGGTTATCTCATTGCGCCCGGGCTTGACCGCACTGGTGATGTCCACCTGGAAGGGCGGCCACAGGCGCACCGCCACCTCTTCCCCATTCACGACGATACGACAGCAGTCATGCACCTCGCCCGGATCGAGGATGACCCGGTGCCCGGTGCAGTACTCAGCCGAGATCTCGACGCGCTGAGTGTGAGCAGCGATCCCCACGAAGTGCGCGTAGCCCTGCTCGTTGAAGGGCCCGTGGACCTGTCGCTGCGGCGCGCAGAGGCGATCCTCAAGCACCGCGAAATCGCCAATCAGGTACGCGGGCTCGTTAAGGTGCTCGAAGGGCTCCAGCAGACTGAGCACGTGGATCTCCAGCGTGTTGATGCCAGTCTCGACGAGGTCCGTGAGGTCGGTCTCCAGGAAGTACCGATCCTGCCAGGTCGAAGGCACCAGTGGGCCGGCCTGCTCGCCGTTGATGTAGATCTCCACATTGCGCCTGCGACTCAGGAAGCCCACGTGGGACGGGATAGACTGCTGCACGTCATCCAACACCAGCCGCAGCTGGCGGGGCTTCTCAGCAACCTCAAAGGTCGTGCGATAGCTGTTCACCTGGCCGGGGATCCCGACATGGTGCCGCACACCGGCCTGTCGATCGCGGGCGACGTAGGTCCAGCGGTCCAGGATGAGCACGTTCTCAGCTTGCGGCGAGAAGTCCCAATGGGCATCCAGGGGGATCTTCTCGACGACCTCACGATCGGGCGCCGCCACAGACTGCTCGGGTAGCTCCTCGCCTTCGGTCACCACGACGAGCCGTGCCTCTGAGGGCTCCAGCTCCACCGGGTAGCACAGGCGCCCCTCTTCCTGCTTTCCGCCGAAAAGGTTCGTGGTCTTGCCGGTCTCGAGGTGCCACTCCTGCAGCAGTCCCTGAGCCATGATACGGAGCGTGCCCTTCTGGCTCTCCGCCGAGCGGTTGACCAGAAGATAGTAGTTGCGCTCGGGCGCACCTTCCTCTCCAGAGAGCTTCTCCGCGCGATGGCAGCAGAGGAGGTCCTCGACGGGTCGGCGCTCGTCGTCGTCCAGCATGACGTCCGGGCTGACCAGGTGCGGGATGTTCTGTAGGAGCCACAGCTGCAAGTCCTCGCCGACATGCGCATGAGCCAGGGCCACGCCTCCGGCCTCGTTCTCGTTACGGTGGTCCTCACCGTTGGAGTCAGGACCAAACACGTGCGCAAGGACCTCGGCTAGCTCGTCAGCACTCTCTCGCTCCGCACACTCTGAGGGCAACTCTCCAAGCGCGAGGATGCGGCCACCGCCGTCAAAGAACCGCTTGAGGAATCGCGCGGTCTCCAGGCTGATCACGCGGCAGCCCGGGAGCACCAGCAGCGGGTACGTCTCCTCGGACTCGGCGAAGGCAAGGCGTCCGTCCTGTACCTGTGCCCGCAGCAGCTGGCTCTCGTCGGCGAAGTCGTAGTCATGATGAAGACGCAGGAACAGATCGGAGACGCGGTTGAACAGCTTCTGCGCCTCCGGCTCGCGCACCGTCTCACCGTTCTCGAACATGTCGACCTGCACCGTACGGATCGGTTGCAGCACCAGCGCATCACTGACGTGGCGTCCCGCCGATTCGAGCACGGACAGTCGTGCCAGGTAGTCGGCCCAGTGTCGGTACCAGGGCCAGAAGGGTGAGTGGTAGAACTCCGTGGGCGGCCAGTCGGTCTTCCGGAAGCCCTGGAAGCTGTAGTAGAAGGCGTGCGGGATGAACATGTTCACGCCCAGGCAGGCCATGAAGTTGGCATCGAGACGCCGGGCAGATAGGGTGTGGCCGTGCCCGCTGCCACCGAAGCTCTCGCACATGACCCGAGGCTTGCCCTGGAGGTGTGCCACCGAAGACCCGCATTTGGAGGCCAGGATACGGAAGGGGTTCTCCTTCGTGCCGACACCGTGCCCCAGGTAGTCGAGGCCGGGCCGATGGAAGTTCTCCAGGACGCGAATCTGGTTGCCCTGCGAGCGGACCGCGCCCCACAAGGGGTCCTCGAGAGTGTGGCCGATGTAGTCCAGACCATGCTCGGCCGCCCAGCCCGACAGGTTCCCGTGATAGGCCTCGATGTACCAAGTCGTCAGGGCGTCGTAGTAGTCGCAGCGGATCTGGTGCGTCTCAGGTCCCACGTCGCGCAGGAGGGCCAGCAGCCAGGGTCGCAGGTCATAGCCCTTCAGGGCCTCGAATCTGTCGCAGAAGTCGCGCGTCCAGGCGAGGATCACCCCGGGCAGCGTCCTCTGCGGATCGTCGACGCATGTGCGCATGGCGGCTGTCCCGAAGAACCCATCATGGATCATCAATCCGGGCTCGTCGGTGAAGATGCCCTTCACCGTCTTGCCGAAGTCCTCACGGAAGCGCAGGTAGGGCTGATAGGCCATCTGCTTGAAGGTGTTGACGGCCTCGGGGTTCATCGTGTCGAGGTAGTAGGCGCGGTCCCAGGTCACCCGCTCGGCCACCGGGCACTCCCACAGGGGTACCACGAGCCACTTGCCCGGAGGCGCCTGCCACTGGAGCTTGCCGTCGGCGTAGGCCTCGGTGATGTCTCGACACGGCGGCGTGGAGCCGTCTGTCGAGGCCGGGAGCACGACCTGGCCGTCGTCATCCATCTTCCACGCCTGAATGCCCAGTAGCGTGTTGTCGTCGGCCTCCAGGGTCGTCTGGTACGTCACACCGCCGCTGACCACGATCTGCTGCACCCGCAGGTAGCGCATGCGGAACTCGGGATGCGGCCGGGTGAGCTTGCCGCCGACGGTGCCACTGGGCCAGTCGTCCTCGTCGTAGAGCCAGGCCTCCATGCCCCGCTTCTTGAGCTCGTCGATGCACACGCCGATCATGTCCAGCCACTCGTCGGACATGTACTCGACGAGGAGTCCATGCCGGCAGTGCAGGACCACACCGCCAACACCTTTCTCGTCCATCTCAGCGATCTGGCGTCGCAGCTCGGGTTCGTCGAAGCCGCGGTTGAGGAACCAGAAGGGCATGATGCGATGAGACTTGGGAGGGTTGGCGAAGAGGTCGCGGGTATCAGGCATGATGCTGCCTTTCGCTGACGATGTCCGTGCTTGCCGTCTGAGCAAAGTCCGACCCCAGGGCCACAGCAGGGCACTTCTGAGCGCCCCTGGACCGGCCCACAACAGCGCAACCATAGCACGACCCGGCTTGTGGGTGCAAGTCGGCCGGGCAGCGTCGGACTTGACGCCGACGCTGCCTCCACCGTGCAAAGCCCTGGCCTCTCACTGAGGCGGTTACTGTCGCAACTGCCGGGACTCCATGATCGCCTGCAGGTCGGACCGCATCTTGTCGGCGGTACTCGCGGGCAGGTCACCGATCTCGAAGTTGCGGTCAAACTCAAGCGTGAACTGGTAGGTGAAGGTGTACGCCTTGGCGCCGGAGGCCTGGGCCGGGACCTCGATATCCCAGCGCAGGATTCCGCGCGGGCGCTCGCTGCTCAGGTAAAGCGCATCGGTGCTCAGGGCCGGCTGCGGCTCGGCCAGCGTTACCGTCACCTGGTTGTCGGGCGGCTGCGGCAGTCGATCGTAGACCCGTACCTTCACGGGCTGGTCCGTGAAGTTCTGCAGCCGCAGGCGGTAGGTGTACTTGACCACCTTGTTTCCACCGCGGTACTCCGTGGTCTTGTCCTCCAGCTCGCGCGCTGCACGCAGGCGGGTTTCGGTGCCGAAGCCCACGGTCAGGCTCTGGCCACGAGCGACGAGTCCCAGCGACCCGACGCCGGCGAAGGCCCGCTCCAGATAGGCATTGTAGGAGCCTGCGAGGAGCGCGTACTCGCTGCTATTGACGGCTTCGGCTGCCTGGTAGACGTAGTCGGTGAGCAGGGGCACCGCGGTGTAGTAGAAGCTCGACGCCAGCTCCGGCGCGGCGATGCGGAACATCTGCTGGTCACGGCGACTCTGCAGGCTGATCCGTCCGGGGATGGCGTAGTCGACCGCCAGTCCCTCCATGGTGGGCGTTACTGACGTCCGCGCCATCTTCACCACTTCGTCCGGTGCACTGAGCTCAACGTTCTGCAGCCGTCCCGCCAGGTAGTTCGAGGCCACAAGGCCCTCCTGCTCGGCAAGTCCTGCTTCCACCTGGGCGGGAATCCCGGCTGCCTGAGCCTTCTGGCGAGGTGCTTCCCCGCCCTGAGGACCCATCTGGGCCTGCTGGGCCACTGTCGCGCCCCGAATCTGCTCCGACAGCTCACGCTTGCGCGCCGTGTAGGTCTGCAGCGTGTCAGCCTCCACTCCCGCATGTGCTGTCTTCTCGCCTGCTGCGGCAGCGCTCACAAGGTTGACCTTCAGTGGGGTGAGAACGGGTGCCGAGGCCTGCATCTTGGGATAGGTCGTTGAGAGCGTGAGGCTGACGTCCGGCCAGTCCTCGCCACTCATCTGCGTCACGACGGCATGGTACTCCACCTGCAGCGTGTCTCGCTTATCGTTGAGCCGGACACTGTAGGCCGGAGCCCAGCCGACGTTGTTGACCAGATAGCTGAGGGCGACCCGAGCAGCCCCGGCCTGGTCGGCCTCCAGGAACACCACGGCCTCGCGCTGTGTCTTGGTGTCGCTCGCCGTCAACTCGGCGCGCTTCTTAGTCAGAAGGCCGAGGGCCTCCTGAGCGTCTGTCTGCTGGTTCTGCAGGAGTAGCGACTGCTTGGCCGCGTCATCGCGCTCCTGGAAGAGGAACTTCGCTGTGCCCTCCAGTACCGTCGGGTTGAGTGTCCCCTTCTGAAGCTCCTCGCTGACCTTGGTCGCGGAGAAGTTCTCCAGGGCTGAGAGGAACTCGTTGCGCCTGTTGAGCACTTCGAGCTGCGACTCGATCGAGAGTATGTCCTGATTGGACTTCTTGATCTGCTCGTCGAGGGCCCGCACTTCGGGCCTTGGCTCGGCTTCGACCGCGGAACTGCGGAAGCGGACCGAGCGGATGGAGATGCCACCCTCGCCCGTGGCATAGAGCGACTCAGGAAGGATCGACTCGGGCAAGCTGCCGACCACCAGCTCCTGGGGCCCCTGCGCCGCCTGGAAGTCGACCTCCCGCGTCACCAGGGCCTGCCCACGGTACACCTTCACCTCGCTGATCTTGCCGGTCGTCTGACAGAACACGAGGACCGGAAGCAGCCAGAGACACACGACCAGTGCAACCGACACGACGCGTCGCGTCTGCATCATCGAGTACCTCCCGTCTGGATTGTGCAGGTGATCGTCACCGAAGAGGAGGTCCACGGTCAAGAAGGCAGACCCCTGCGAGCGCAGGAGAGCACGCAGGCCGGCGGACCTCAGTTGTGAGTTCCGGAGGGGCCGTCAGATGAGCGGGACGAGAGCAGGGAGAGAGTGCGGAGGCTGTGAGGTTAGGGGACGGGGCTAGGGTTCGCCCCGTCCCCCGAGACGGGTCAGGATTGGTGCCCCGTCAGGCTACTTGTTGCTCTCGATCCTGGCCTGCACCGCGTCAATCTCGGCCCCGCTGGTCAGTACGCCGAACTCCAGCGAGTACTCCACGACCTCACCCGGCTGCAGGATAACCAGAGTACCGTCCTCGCGGTACTTCTTGCGGCCCTCAACGCGGCAGTTGGCGGGCTCCAGACCTGTGACGTAGGTGCCCTGATCGGGCATCTTCCACTGGGTGAAGTAGGGCAGCGTCGTCTTGTCGTAGGTGAGGTAGGCACCCAGACCGCGACCACCGGCTGCCTCACGGTTCGCCAGGGCAACGGTCGCCTTGTTGTCGCCGTCGACGGCCATGTCGTGGTAGAAGCACTGCTCCTCGTAGTTCGGCGTGGGAGCCTGGAACTTGCGCCACTCGTCGATCCCGGCGGCCGCGATATCATCCCGCGGGAGCGTCTCGCGCGAGTTGACCAAGTACTTCGTGCTGTCTTGGCACAGCGGGAAGCCGAAGTTGCAGTGGTAGACCTGCATGTGCTCCTGCGGCTTGTGACCCAGGTTCTCCACGCGGTCGTGGACCCAGATCTTGTTCTCGCCGAGCTTCGCGCAGACCTTGCGGGTCATCTGCAGGTTGGCCTTGAAAACCTGAGCTTCCGTGACCTTGCCCTGGCACCAGAAGGTGTACTCGTTGCCCTGCCACTCGCCATCCACGTACAGGTTCTTGGCCGGGGTGTGCGAGACGCGACCGTGCAACCCCAGGCCACCTACCAGGTCATAGGAGCCGTCCGCCTGCACCGCCGGATAGCCCTCGGGACCATAGGGGGACGGATCAGCGCAGGGCGCACCGGCCCAGCTCAAGCCACAGGTCAGCAGCAAGCCACCGTGGAAACTGCGCAGCCAGTTGAAGCCCTCCGGGTCGAAATAAGGCGCTGCGACGTCACCGGTATGCGAACGCCAGGCCAGGGACTCTCCGGACCACTCGCAGTCGCCGATGTCCATCCCGCGACCCGCGAGGACCACGAACCGAAGTCCCGCCCCTGTACGGAATTCGACCGCCTCACAACCGGCGGTGTTCCCCTCCACCAGCATCATGCGCTTCGCGCCACCGACCTGATCGACGCTGCCCACGTGGCGCAGCAGTTCCGCCTTGCTCCAGTCTTTGCCGAACAGCTTTGGCATAGGAAAGCCTCCTTGTAAGTTACGCACAGCAAGGGATCGCTTGCACAGTCGAAGGCCGCGACGCCCCGGAAGCAGAGCACGGACCGTCGCGGCCCTTTTGTCCTTCGTCAGCACCTGTCAACCCGACCGGCACGTGCCGGGATGAGGGCCTTGCAGGGCTGGTAGCTACTTCTCGTCCTCGGACACCGTCTTCGTTCCACACTCGGCGCAGAACTTCGCACCGGGCTGAAGTTTGGCACCGCACTCGCTGCAGAAGGCGCCGCCTTTGAGCTTCTCCCCGCAACTGGGGCAGAACTTGGCGTTGACCTCCAGGGAGTGCCCGCATTTCGGGCACGACGCCACGATGGTCTCGCGCCAGTTCTCGGTGGCGAGCTTCTTGTCTTCACTGGCCATCGCGGCGTGTGCCCAGACTTCCTCCACAGAGCGACTGGCCTGAGCCGCCGACATCTCCACACCCAAGTCGGGGGCACACTCCTTGCACAGCCCTCGTTTCTCGTTCCAGCAGCTATCGCGGCAGACCCACCTGGAACACCGCGGGCACTGGGCGAAGTCAGGCTTGAGCTCGGTCATGGCCTCCTGGAAGGCAGCGTCGTGCGCACGCTCCCAGGCCGCCGACTTCACACGCTCGCCGACGTCGGCAGCCCCTCCGAGGATGCCACCGAGGAAACCGCCGGCGACGTTTAGGACCTCCGACACGGTGCCGGTAGCCCAGGTCTTGAACTGACTCCGGAAGCCGGAGCCGCACCGGTCGCAGTAGAACTCGAACTGGAACCCGCGATCGGTGCACTGATCATTGTAGTTGCGGGTGAACTGGATCTTCTCGCTCATTGACTACTCCTTTACGAAGCCGAACTGGGCCAGTGCTGCCCTGGTCTTGGCATACGCATCTCGACGGACCTCGGAGACGCGACTACAGGGCCTTCACTTCGACACTGAGGCCGCTCAACCTCTTGGCGGTAGCCTTCGCAGACGACCACGGGTGGTCGGCGATCTTGCCGCCATAGACGAGCAGCCAGGGACTGTCGGCATCCACGTATTTCTGCCCGGGCTGGAGGGTCACCGGGTCGGCAAGCACTCTCCGGGCGTCGGGGTGCTGCCCGCCGCCGGCGTCAAGCCAGAAGTTGGTGGTGATTGCGTTGGTCAGGGGCCAGCACCCGTAGGCATATCCCAGTTTGGCATCCTGCCAGACACCACCGGCGGCCGAGTAGTAGTTGGGAACATCGGTCACTCCGGCGGTATGATCGTCCTCGGCGCTACCACCGACGAGCCCGTTGAGGTAGAAGAAGTAGCTCTTCAGGATCAGGGGCCGGTCTGAGATGTTCTCGACGTAGTTCAGGCGGGCCAGGAACCAGTTGGTTCCCACCGGGACCAGCAACTGATGGCTGATGCGGAAGCCCACAGGTTGTGCCTGCTGAGCCTGCTGCTTGCCTGCCTCGTCAACGGTGGTGATGGGTGCCGCCGAGCCGCCGGTGGTCGTCACGTTCACCACGCAGGCTGCCGGGCCGAGGCTGATCTGCGGCATGCCTCCGGTGGTCAGGTCTCCGGCATCGGCCTTGACCCACTGGTTCTGCCCATCGACCTCCTGCCAGATCAGCGGATTGTAGCTGCCCAGGAGTGTATTGCCCAGGGAGACGCGGTCCACGACGTTGCCCTCGGAGGGCTTGTTCCACTCGAACTTCAGCGCACCGTTGCTGAGGGTGACGGCGGCCTCGCTGGTCTGCACCTCGATGCCGGGCTTCGGCGCTGCGGATACCCGACCGGTCGAGCGGTAGACCAGAAGCGTGCGGCAGGCCCAGGCCGGCAGATCGGCCATCGACACGGCAATCTGATCGCCAACGACCTGCGACGCAAGCGGGGTGCCGTCGACCGTGGCCACACAAAGCTGTGCGGCACCGGTGGTGGTCTTGTAGCGAGCTGCGAGCGGCAGGTCGGCAAGGCGCACGAACACCACAGCGTCTTTCTGGGGCTCCGCGCTGGCGTTCGTAACAACCAGGGCGGCTGCAGACCTGCTCTGGTCTGCTACCGGTGCCTTGATGCCCGGCACCCACAGCGGCTTCGCGACGAGGTTGTCGGATAGATTCTGATCGCCGCTGGTGTGGTCCGGATCGACCTCCACAACCACGAGGTGCCCGCCGGGAGCGGCGCCCCGAATCACCGGCGCCGGCATCTCTGCACCCGGGGCAAGAGTCATCTCAGTGTCCTTGACCTCGCCATCGAAGCGCACGCGGACCTTCGTGGTCACCGCGGAGTCTCCGTGATTGCAGACCTTCAGGTCCTCGGTGACTCCCAGTTGCGGGTAGTCGCCGCCGTGCAGCTTCGCCGCGGTCGGGTTCACCTTGGTTGCCATCGCCGTCAGCTCGGGATAGGGGACGTCGTCCTCGCTGACCAGACCGTAGTTGGAGTCCTCGGGGAAGGTGTCCGAGATGCCCAGAGCCGGCTCGTCAACCCACATGAAGAAGTCGCTGCCGACCATGAAGGGCAGTCGGAAGAGCATTCCCTGGTAGATCCGGAAGCACTGGCTGCGCTGCGTCTGGGTGTCCACGCGCATCCCTGCGCCGTGCTTGCAGGGCAGACCGGAGTCCAGAGCCGGGAAGGACCACTCGGTCAGCATCATGGGCTTCTGCGCCATCTTGTAGTAATCGGAGTACAGCGCGATCAGGTCGGAGACGTCCTCGGTCTCCAGGTCAATCCGCGGGTACGAGTTGAAGGTGACGATGTCGCAGTACTTCCCGTTGATGTCCCAGATGCCGGCCGGTGCGTTGCCCGCGAACCGGCAACCAATGATCATGTGGTTCGGGTCGTGGCGGCGAATGGCTTCCGTGGTGTACTTGAAGTACATCTCGGCCACGAGACGGGTGTAGCCGAGCTTGTCGGCCTTTACCGCCTCGAGGTTCGGCCCCGTGAGAGTGGACAGGCCCTGGAGTTCGTCAAAGAACTTGAGGCTGATGCCCCAGGCCTTGTTCAGGTCGGCCACCGTCGGGTACTTGTCCTGCAGGTACTTGATCAGGGCCGTCTTCGCCGTATGGCCGGCCGGCTTGAGCATGGCCTCGTCGAACAGGCCGGTCTCGACGTGCGCCTTGCCGTACCACTCCAGCTCGTTGTCCAGGAAGTAGCCGAAGAGCCACGGGTCGCTCTTCTTCTCGGCGCAGGCCTCGCGAGCGCGTCGATCACAGTAAGCCGGCCACTTGGGGCTGAAGACGTTCGGGAAACCCGTCCAGGTGGTCTTCTCGACGATGTTGTCGCTGCTCGAGAAGCTGGAACCAAAGGAGATGAACTCGGTGTGGGTGAGGCCCTTGTAGCGAGCCTCCTGGCCATTGCCCGCCCCGATGAGGTTGAAGCCCCAGGACTTCAGCCGGTCGGTCGCCTGGATGGCCCAGGCGTTCCGGTCGCCCTGCCACTTCGCCTCGTTCTTCCGCTGATAGGGCGAGTAGCCCAGGGTCTGGCACCCATGGCCGTTATAGCGGCAATGGTCGGTCCCGATCGCGTAGAAGGCGTTCCCCTTGGGATCAACCAGCCACCAGCGTCCGTCCTTCTGGATCGTGCGGAAGAAGCCCGTCGCCGGTGCGGTGAAGGTGCCATTGCCGGCCACTCCATAGGGCGGGGCTGTCTTCTCTGCAGCCGGAGTCTCGGGGACAGGATCGGCGGCCACGATCTTGACGTCGTCGAAGCTGCCCTGGAGATTGCCGACCTGCAGGTGCGGCCGGCCTTGCGTCACAGCGTCACCAGTGAACTCCACAACCTTCCTCGCCAGCCTCTTGCCGGCCATGTCCGACACCTCGCCCTCCACGCCCTTCGCGGTCAGGCTGATGCGCAGACGATAGGGTGTGTCAAACTGCCAGTTGAGGTTCATTCCGTCGTCCATGACAGTCTTGGTGCCTGCGCTTGTCGGCCACGCGCTGTCTTTGCCTTGCGCGAGCTCTACCAGATGCCGGGAGTTCTGGTTGTCCGGTGACTCCACCAAGGCCAGGTGCCAGCGGTTGCCCGGGGAGTCGATGAAGCCCAGACCGACGACCTTCCATTCGGGGTTGGTGGCCTTGCGCACCAGAACCGTCGCTTCCATGGTAAGGGTGCGGTAGCGTGGCTGGTCGGCCAGCATGGCCGGGCTGCCCCCGCCCGAGAACTGGTACTTGCCGTCGCGAACCTCCCAACTTACCACGTCGGTCGACCACGTCGGACTGCCATCACTCCCGGCGACATAGCCGGAGAAGTCATCCGTAACAGTTACGGGTTGCGCGAGGGTTGCTGCGCAGACCATCAACGCGGCTACAGCTAGGACATAACGCATGTAGGTCACCTCTTGTCGCTTACTGGCGAGCGAGTGCCGACATGGGTAGGCTCGCCTCGCCACTGAGTTTTCATCAGAGTTGGTAGGTTCGGCACGAAGCCCTCAGACCCCTTCCTCGCTGCGAGGGCTTTGGCCTTGTGCGGAGCTTGCAGTCGGTGTACAATGCGTACCGTACTGAGTTCGGCCTCTCGTGCTCTGGGTGCGAGGGCGAACTCGGGGCACAGTCAGTCATACTACCTTCGGCGTTCAGTTCCGTTGCCCGTCTGCGCGACCCCGTTGAGAGCGCAGGCCTGGCACACCCTCTCTCTCCGGAGAGCTAACGGTACCAGGCTTCACGACCCAGGGGCCACCGCAGGCTGGAATCGGTTGACACAGGACCCGTCACGTGCTATCGTATGGGTCCGCCTCCCCGTGCATCGGGAGGTGAACCCGTTTTGGAGGGCGTGCGAAGTGGCACAGTATCGTAGGGACAGGGAGCAGCAGGACGAATTCCAGGATCGCGTCATTCGCATTGACCGCACCCGCAAGACCGTGAAGGGCGGGCGTATCTCCAGTTCGCGTGTCTGCGCAGTGGTCGGCGACGGGAAGGGTAGCGTGGGCTTTGGCATGGGCCGCGCCCTGAGCGCAACCGACGGCATCGCTAAGGCGCTCGCGCAGGCCAAGAAGCGCATGATCCGCGTTCCGATGGATGGGTACACCATTCCCCATGCAGTACAGGCCAAGGTTGGTGGAGCAGTCATTCTCCTCAAGCCGGCTTCGCGTGGTACCGGGATCATTGCCGGTGGCGCAGTGCGTCAGATCATGGAAGTCAGCGGCATCCGCGACGTCTTAACCAAGTCCCTGGGAAGCGGCAACGTCATGAACCGCGCCAAGGCCTGCTTCAAGGCACTGCAGTTGCTCCGCAACCCGGCAGACGTGGCGGCCCTGCGTGGCAAGACCTCCCACGACATCCTCGGCCGTGACATTGAGGACCCGTACGCCGATGCAGCCGCTCTGGCCGCCGCAGAAGAGCGCCGCAAGAGCGCCTTGGGCTCCAGCAAGGATGACGAGAGCGACAACGGGTAGCCTTCCGTTGCCCTGAAGGTCGTGACCATAGCTGTTGAAAGGGAGAGAGCCGAGGCTCTCTCCCTTTTTTTGTTGTGCCTGGAGACTCGTCGGCCTTCTGGCGAAAGCCATCGTCGGTGCTCAACGCCGCAGCCGGGGCCCGTGCCCAGAAGCCTGCTTGGACGGTCGTGACCAGAACTGATAGAAGGGAGAGAGCCGTGGCTCTCTCCCTTTTTGTTGTGCCTGGAGACTCGTCAGCCTTCTGGCGAAAGCCATCGTCGGTGCTCAACGCCGCAGCCACGGCTCGTGCCCAGAAGCCTGCCTGGACGGTGGAGCCCTTCTACCGGTGGCGCCGAGAGGCACCGCGTTGGTCGGTTGTTCAATGAAGATGGGGGGTCGGTAGGGGAAGACGGCCGGAAGCCCAATCAGGAATCGTCAAATCGGGCCTGCCCCGGGGCAGAAGCAGGCCCGATTCGAGTGCGCGTCCCATGAGCTTCGAGAAAGCGGTGGGTGTGGGCCGCGCAGACCCTCAAACTCAGCCTGGGCGCAAGTCTAGGGGGTGACTTGAGCTGTGTTGAGGGCCGTGGTACAGGCCTGAGTGCGATCGTAGCTTCGTAGCGTGGTGCGACCTGTGCAGCCTTGTACAAGTTCACCCTAACATATCTGCACAGCCTTGTCAACCCCCAATCGCGAATCGCGCGTACTTCCCCGGGGTCCCCGGCCGGGAACACCAGACCACGCGGGGGCACACACGCGCACTTGCGCCGCCGCCTGGACCGGCGACGGCGCGGGCTACGAGCGTGGAAGACAGGCCTTACCTAACGATGGGGACGCCGCTTGTTGAGGAAACGTTGCATGCGCTCCGAGGCCATCTCGGTCTCTTTGCGCTCGGAGACAACGTCAAACCACGCCAGCAGAGGACAGACGACGACGGCCACCAGGAGTATCTTGAGGGCGGCTGAGAGGTTCCAGCAGGCCCCCACCCCGACGATGCCCAGGGTCAGAAGGCAGTAGCCGGTGATGCGCACTACCCACGGATCCTGGTCAAGGTAGTGAGCGACCATACGCGCTCCCAGCACGGCGAGCGCGCCTCCGGCGACGGCAGCGAAGGCGAACCTGAGCCAGTACTCCTCCATCATCCGACATCCCTCCAGTCTGGTAGGACGGCTCCGACCAGGCAACGCTGCTGTACTTCCCAACTGCTCGGGGGTCGTACCGGCGTGGCGAAGGACTGCTTCGGTCGCCTCGAGTCGCAGGGCACCTGCAACCTTCCCTCGGATGCCCTGGACCCGTGTGGCTCGCTCAACCTACGACTTCAGGGATGCAACTGCAGACCTACCACCCCAGCCGCTTGCGCATCCATCCAGGGAGAACGGGCGGGTACTCGTTGCACAACAGGTGCAGCGGCGCTTCGTCCTCGTCGATCGCCGGGAAGCGCGCCACATTGTCGAGGAAGCGGTTGTCGTGCTCGTCGTCATTGACCTTCGAGACCTCGCCAACCAAGGCCGTGCCATGGCCCTCCTCAGCCCAGAAGGTGTGGTAGTTGAAGGAGGGCAGAGTGATGCTCATTCCGGGCGTCAGACAGAGGGTGGCACCGGGCTCCACCTCGTAGCGGTGCCCATCCACGTTGACCGGCACGGGGTTCTCCTTGTCGAGCTCTTCCGTGCCCGGGGTCGAGTTGTAGACCCTCACCATCAGGTTGCCGCCAGCGCGGCAGATGATGTCCTCCATCTTGTCGAAGTGGAAATGATAGGGGGTGTACTGGTTCTCCTTGACAACCAGCAGCTTCTCGCAGTAGGGCTTGTCGTACTGGCTCGAGCCGCCCGGGAAGCCGTTGCGAATCGTGAACAGAGCCAGGCCGACCTTGTTGAAGTCGCCGCTGCCATAGTCAGTGAGGTCCCAGCCAAGCTTGCAGTCGCGGATCTCGTCGTACTCGTGTCCGGCCTTCAGCCACTCCTCCGGTGACCAGAACCCCCACGAAGGCAGGTTGAACTGATACTGCCGACACAGGCCGATGATCTCGCCTAGGACCTCGTTGATCTCAGAGCGTTTCATGAATACTCTCCTTCTGGAACATGCCCAAACCAGGCCGAGAACCGCCCACTGAGCCTTGCCATACCCTTCGCACGTGCGCAGTTCGCTTCGGATTCATGATACCTGCTTGCCCCAGGAGCCGCAAGACCTGCGCTGCCGAACCTCACCCCAGCGAGACCAGGGTGCCCGTGTCTGCCGCCTTCTTGGCAGCCAGAGCCAGAAGCAGCGCCCGCTTGCCGTCCTCGCCGGTCACTGCCGGAGCCTGGTCCCCGGCGATTGCCGCCAGGAAGTTCCGCATCTGCAGAAGGTAGAAGTCGTCACGTTCGAACTCGCACCTATGGCTGCGCCAGGACCGATCATGCTCGGTGTATAGTCGAACCTCGTTGTCCTCGTAGCTCCACTCGATGGTGCCCTTGTCCCCCACCAACTCAAGCCCGCGCTTGTAGTTGAGCTGGAAGTCGTTCAGATGAGCGGTAGCCATCACGCCATCCCCGAAGCGCAGGAGCAGCATCGCCGCGTCCTCCACGTCCTCATCAACCGCGAGCGCATAGTGGCCTGTCTGCGCCTGAACCTGCAGCGCAGGCCCCAGCAGCCACTGGATGTAGTCGAGTTCATGGGTCGCGTTGTACAGCACGCCGCCACCTGTCGCTGCATGAGCCCAGTACAGTTGCGCATACTCCGGCCGGTACTTCCCGATGAAGGAGCCACACTTGATCGCAGCGAGACGAACCGTGCCGATGGCCCCTGTGTCCAGCAGCGCTTTGACCTCGTGCAGATTCGGATGGTGCCGCAGCACGTAGCCAACCTGCAGCACGCGTGACTTGCTCCGACACAGGTCGATCAGCTCGTCCACGCCGTCCGGCACGGTCGAGATCGGCTTCTCCACGAACAGATGGCAGCCTGCTTCGGCGGCTCTCATGGCCTGCGGAAGGTGCTGATCGGTCGGCGTACACACCAGCACGGCATCCTGCTGCGCGAGATCGGCCTCGTCGTAGGAGCCCAGAGTGTGGGCGACGCCGTACAGCTCGCGCATGGCTTCCTGGCGTTCAGGGCGCGGGTCACAGGCTGTGAGCTCCACACCACCGATCTTGGTCAGACACCGCAGGTGACGCTCACCAATGGAACCGCAGCCGAGAACCAGGGCACGCAGCATAAAGACCTCCGAGTCGATAGCAGTGGGGACGACACCATATTCGACCGCCAGAGCGCCATACCTTCGTGATCTCCCCGACGGCAGAGGTGTGCAGGCAGCCACGGGGAACCTGTGCCCAAGGACCTATCGGTACCGCTGGAAGGGCGCCAGACAGGGCCTTGCGGTGCCCGTTGCCATCCTTGTCAGGGAGGCTCCTGTGCCATGACCGCACGCGAACGCTGGCACGCTATCCTGCACCATGAGCCGGTCGACCGCCTGCCCTATAGCTTCGGCGGACCACGTGCCTCGACTTTCGCTGCCTGGCGGCGGCAAGGGCTGTCTGAGGAACTCCAGCGCAATTGGGGCAGTTTCACCGGTAGCGACGGCGGGATGGGCATCGGCAAGCTCTACTGCGGACCTCTGCCGCCCTTTGAGGAACGGGTCCTTTCCGAGGAGGGCAACCTGCGCATCTGGATCGACCACTGGGGCGTCAAGCGCATGGACGCCATTCACCAACCAACCGAGGGCTTTGCGACCCGCAAGTACCTTGAGTTCCCGGTGCGCGACAAGGCAACCTGGGAGGAGATGAAGACCCACTTCGACCCCCACACACCGGAGCGGACCGAGCCGTCGCAGGCGACGACGACCCTCAACCCGGACGGCTACCGCCACAACCTCGGCGGTCAGTCGTGGCGCGACCTTATCGACCGGTGCAACTCGTCGCAGGTCCCCGTCGGGTTCACGGTGCCCTGTCTGTACTGGACCGCCCGAGATTGGTGCGGCTTCGAGGGCCTGTCGATGCTGTTCTATGACCAGCCCTCACTTGTGCATGACATGTTCGAGTTCTGGACCTGGTTCCTCATCGAGCTTCTCGACGAGCCCCTCACGCATCTCAAGGCCGACTACGTCATCCTCAACGAAGACATGGCCTTCAAGGGCCAGTCGATGATCTCCCCCGCTGCGATGCGGGAGTTCATGCTGCCCCGGTACAAGCGTCTCTACGAGTTCTTCCACAGCAAGGGCCTCGACGCGGTCTTCATGGACTCCGACGGCTACAACGGGCAGATACTCGAGGCGATGTACCCCGCGGCCATCGACGGCATCACTCCCATGGAGATTGCCGCCGGCAACGACCCGGCGCAGTACCTGGCACGCTACCCAGGTCTGTACCTGGAGGGCGGAATCGACAAGCGGGAGATGCGCTTCTCGCGCGAACAACTCCGGGCCGAGGTGAAGCGGCGTTACGAGACAGCGTGGGAGTACGGGCGATACGTTCCGCACGTGGACCACGGGGTGCCACCCGACATCCCGCTTCGCAACTACCTGTACTACGTGGAACTCGCGCAGGGCTTCGCACGAGGTGAGGACCTGGAGACCTACGAGCCGGCCTGTGAACTCGAGAAGCAGTTGGGGCCCATCGAGGAGATGTTTGACCCACGCTCGGCCCTTGCGGCGGCCTACGGTGACGAGGAGGATTCCTGAGCTGCTGAGAACCTGCCGGTAGGGCTCAATCTGCATCGGCTGGCGGCTGGTACAGGCCCTGATCCTGTGGGAAGCGCTTCCTGAGGCCGTCGTAGAAGGCCTCTGCACTCAAGGGCGGGCGCCATCCATGGGCGACCCATTGCTGCAGGACGCGCACGAAGAGCATCCTTGCGCTCCGTTCCTCGTCAGTGAGCGGCGTTGCCTTCTGGGGCGTCGCCGCACCACCCTTGCCCGGATCGCCTCGCAGCTCCCGCAGCCGCGCCTCCACGAATCGCCATACGGCCTCCTCGTCATCGCAGCCCGAGGTGCTCTCGCCTTCGGCACCGGACGCAGCCCCCTTCCCCTCCTCCAGGTCGAAGGGCTTGAGAGCGGAGATGACCAGGTCCTTCTGCACCGCGTTCAGCGTTGAGGCCTGCTTGAAGCTGGGTTGGCGCTTGTCGAGAATCCGCACATCGACGACCAGGAACCCGGCGTCCTTGAGGGCCTGCTGGATCGCCGCCCAGACCTCGTTCTGCGAGTTATGGAACTCGACCGTGATCCAGCGTCCGGGCTTAAGGATGCGCCGGAACTCCGAGAAGCACGCCTGCAGAAGCGCCTTGTAGTCCGCGACACTCTTGCGCTGGCGCCGGCTCACGACCGCCTCCGCCCGCTGAGCCGTGCAGATCCCCAGCCAGCTTTCCCACAGGAAGTTGACCTCCGAGTACAGGATGTTCTGGCCGAAGGGCGGGTCCGTGAAGATGTAGTCCACGCAGTCGTCGGGGATGTTGGGCAGCGAGGTCCCTGACTGGGTCGAGATACGGATGTCGTAGAGGTGTGCGGACGCAGACCGCGCGCAGTCGGCCTCCAGGCGCTGCAACATCCGCCCGGCGCTCCGGAACCTGCGCTCCAGCGTTCGGATCACGTTCACTTCGCGGCGCATACGCGGGAAGTACAACACGAGGGGCACCGGTCCCTGGTAGGCCCGGCGCATTCGGGTGAACCCGATCGAGACGTTGAGGATGGTCTGATAGGCAAAATGGCGAACCCGCGCGGGGGCCTCAAGCTCCTGCGCAAACTGTAGAGCCGCGGCGAGAGCCCACAGCGACCGCCGAAAGTAGAAGTCCTCGACCTTCCGCACCCCTGTGTGGTAGCCGCGCCGCCACATGTCGCCCCAGCCTTCAGTCGTGGTCTCGCGGTTCATCATCCAGTTGTCGGGGAACCAGTAGGGGATCTGCTGCGAGGCGACTGCCTCGAGGATTGCCAGGTCCTCAGGGCCCGCCTCGAACTCGGTTGCTTCTTCTGCGGTGGGTCCAGCGTCTTCGTCCTGAGACACGTCGGACCTGCGACGCTTGTGCCGCTCCCAGACGCCGGCTGCCCGCAGCGAAGCCGGTGTGTAACGCACCCTCAGAGGGATCTCGCGGGTGACCCCACTCTCCTCCAGCACCCGCTGCAGCCTGCGTCTGCCGATGGGGCGACCGCACTCGGGGCACACAATCCCTGACGTCGGTCGCCGGGCGGCCAGGTCAAAGCCGAAATCCGCGAAGGGGGCCACGTGGTCGCAGTACGGGCACCGGTACACTTCGCTCCACACCACGTAGTCGGTCTCGCGCCCATCCGGCAGTCGGTATAACCAGTCGCACTCCTCACGCAGCCGACTGAGCACCTGGGCGAAGGCCTCCTGGACAGCCCCCGCGTCGACCGGCAGACAGTACGCAGCAGCAAGAGCTGTCGCCGCAGGAGACAAGTCCGCGAGGAGAGCTCGACGGCCTGTCAGGCGTGCAGCGACCCCGGTCATTCCCGAACCGCAGAAGCCGTCGAAAACGATATCGCCTGCACTCGTGAAATGCTCGATGTAGCGACTGATCGCGCGGGGAGGAACCTTGGTGTGGTAGATCTGGCCCTTGTAGATGGGATCGCCGCGCCCTTCACTGATGTCGGCGGCGAAGGGCGCGGCGATGGAAGCGGTATCAGGGGAGTTATCCTTCACGAACTCGCCGATGAAGGGGTTGGGACACGGCGTGTACTCGGGTGCGAGAGCGACCTGCAGGAGCGTCTCGTCGTCGCCAATCGGACAGCCCTCGACCGACCTCAATTCCGCGAGACCGGCAACAAGACGCTGGTGGCAACCCGAGTTGTCTCCGCGCAGGTAGATCACCTCAGAGTGCGCCGCGTGCGGCAGGATTGGCCCCGCTGCTACTTGAGTTCGGCGACAACCGACTTCATATAGCGCACATCGATTCGGCACTGGTCGACAACCGAGTCCGGCGGCAGGTTCGCATACTCGCAGTGGAAGCTGATCGGTCCCCCGAAGTTCGTGTCCTTGAGTATCTGCATGACCTGCGGGAAGTTGCCAAAGCCCATACCCAGCGGGAACATGTCGATCCGCCACTCGGACTTGCCATCGCGGACATACCGCTGCCGGACGAGGTCCTTGAAGGCCAAGGCCGACATGTAGTCCTTGACGATGTCCAGGGCCATCGGGTAGGGCTCGCCGACGATGGACAGGTGACCCACGTCGGTGAACACACCGACGAGCCTGGGGTCGAAGCCCTTCATGATGTTCATGACCGAGCAGGAGTTCAGGCCCATGGTGCTGCCCGAGTGGTTGTGGACGATGGGCTTCACACCGGTCTTCTCTGCCAGCTTGGCGAAGCCCTCCAGGCGCTGGCGGCACCGGTCGATGGTGGCCCAGTACCCGCCCTCCTCCATGTACCAGTAGCCGAGTTTCACGAGCTTCACGCCAGCCTCCGCGCAGGCCTCGAGCAGCGGCTCGGCGTAGTCGATTCCGGCCTCGGTGAAGTCGCCCGGGGTGGTGATGAGCGGGATGCAGAGCCCGTTGTCCGCGAACATCTTGGCGGCCCTGGGCAACTCGGTCTTGGCGTTCTCGGGGTTCACCGGGTAGCCAGGACGGACACACAGATCGGCGCCCTCGACCCCCGCGTGCTTGAGGCCATCGATGATCTGCTCCAGTCCCCAGCCTGTGAGATGCTTGGTGAACATGATCCACGGTCGCATGGGAACGTCTCCTTTGGCGCTTGGCGTCGCCCGCACGGTGACGGGCGCTTGCTTGTCGTGGAAGGCGCACTGACGGACATGACTTCGCCGCGGGAGGCCCACAGACCTCCTCTGATCGGAGCGTCTCACTAGCTCGTCGTGGGATCAGGGATTCGAACTGGAGGCCTCGTCCGTGTGGGGCTTGAGGGGACGCCAGCGAGCATCTTCGGGGATACGCACATCGATGTATTCGGGCTGGCTGCGCAGGGAGTGGGCGTAGCGCTCAATGGCTGCCGCGCAGATCATCTTGCGGACGAGGTTATCAGGGCCGCCAAGCCGCACCTGCGTGCCGGTCGGAGTCGTCAAGGTGAAGGCGTAGCGTTGGCTCAGGTCGAGGGTGAAACCCAGCCCCATTCCGCCACGTCTGGCGCCCTGGATGCACTCCAGTGTCGCCTGCACACTGTCGGCGTCCAGGCGTCCACCGGTGATTCCCTGGGCATCCAATCGCACGACGACGCGGGGCTGACTGGGCAGAGGGCGCGTCGTGTGGAACAGAAGAACGCCCTCCTGATCGACCAGGGCATAGTCCTTCACGTCCCGCAGCGCGAAGACGGGCTGCCGCTCAGTCACCTGCATCGTGATGCGCCCTGGCAGCTCGCGAAGGATCTCGACACGCAATACCCGGGGACACGCACCAGCCTGTTGGGCCAGGCGACTGATGGGCAGAAAGACGGTGTTGGCTCTTGGCGGGAGTCGGATAAGGTCCCGCACCTCGCGCGCCACCGAAAGATCATCAGCGCGGACGACGACTTCACGCACCAGGAAAAGGTCGGAACGGAGCAACCCCAACAGCGCCGAACCAACGACAACCACGAAGGCAGGGGCGAGGGCACGGAGAACGAACCGCCAGGTCATGTGCCCGGAGGGCCCTCTGGCTTCGTAACGAGCGCCCGCCGGCGCGAGGGTTGGTGCGGACTGGCTACGTTGCATGGCTGCAGAGACTACCGATTCAGATTGCTGGTCCAGACGGCGGTAAGGCTTGCCCCGGCCCGTCTCTGGACACTCCCGAACCGGGATATCGCCAGCTCGCAGCAGTGCTCGCAAAGCAGGGAAGTGCCCCGTGGATCTGCGCTGGCTGCCTCAGACAAGGAGCTCGGCCAACTGCTGACCGACCTTGTAGATATCGCCGGCCCCAAGCGTGAGCACGAGGTCGCCCGGACGCACCAGTTCCTTCAGCGCCTGCGCGAGCTGGGTCTTGTCACGAACCAGCTCGAGGGGCTTGTCGGGCTCGTTGCGCCGGATTTCGTCCACCAGATGGCTGACATCGAAGAACTCCAGGCCATCGTCGCGAGGCTGGTAGATGTCGGTCAAGACCACCAGATCGGCGTCGCGGAAGGACTGCCCGAACTCGGTGAGCAGGTCCCGTGTGCGGCTGCGTAGATGGGGCTGGAACACAGCTACCAGTCGCCCTTCATGGGTCTTCCGAGCCGCCGCAAGCGTCGCCTGGATCTCCGTCGGATGATGGGCGTAGTCGTCGACGATCCGGACACCCTTGCACTCGGCCACGAACTCGAAGCGCCGTCCAATCGTGTGGTAGGTGGCCACTCCCCGGGCCGCCTCGCACAGGTCAAGACCGGAGGCGACGGCGCACCCAAGGGCCGCGAGCGCATTGCTGACCATGTGCTCGCCCATCACCTGGAGGTGAACGTCGCAGACTTTCTCGTCATGGTACAGCAACTCGAAGTCGGAGCCTTGCGCCGTGATCTGCACCTTCCGGGCCTGCAGGTCGGCAGGGACGTGCAGCCCGTAGGATAGATGATGCGCTGTCGGTGAGGTCTCGGCTACCCGAGTGACTACCGGCGAGTCGGCGTTGTAGACGATGAAGCCTTCTCGGTCGGCAACAGCGGCAAAGCGCTCGAAGGCATGGATGACCCCCTCGATGCTCCCATGCTGGTCGAGGTGATCGGCCTCGATACTCGTGATGACCTGCGAAGTGCCCACATAGTGCACGAAGCTGCCATCGCTCTCGCAGGCCTCGAAGATCACGGCATCACCGTCGCCAAGCCGGAAGTTGCCGCCCAGAAGCGGCGATTCGGCCCCGACGAAGACCGTCGGATCGGTCCCGGCGGCCAGGAAGACAGTGGCAGCCATGGCCGTTGTGCTCGACTTGCCATGAGTTCCCGAGATTGCGATCCCGTGCTTGCCCCGGCACATCCAGGCAAGGAGCTCCGACCGGTGATGGATCGGGATGCCGGCGACCTTGGCAGCAACGATCTCCGGGTTGCCGTCGGGCACCGCGGTCGTGCGGATCACGACCTTCGAGCCGGTAACGTTGCTGGCCGCATGGCCGATGTGGACGGTCGCACCGTCTGCGCGCAAAGCCTGCACGGTCGGGCTATCGGCGATGTCCGAGCCCGAAACGGTGAACCCGAGCTTGAGCAAGGCGTGGGCGAGGCCGCTCATGCTGACCCCGCCAATGCCGGCGAAGAACACGTGTTGGTTTTTGTCCAGTTCCATAGCAGTAACGGCGGAGACCAGGCTTCCGCCAGGGCCACGGCAGCATAGGTGTATCACACAAGAGGGCACGTCGCCGCACACGGCAGACGGCTGCCCGGAGATCCATTGTAGACCAGCCCTCCGGGAGTGGCAAGCGGCATTGCGGTCCGGCGGCAGGGCCGTTAGGTCTCGGCCCTGGCTTTGGCCACTTCCTCGAGGATCGCAGCGATTCGCTCGGCAGCATCAGGCTGCGAAGCCAGTCTAGCTGCTTCCCGCATCGCCAGCAGCTTCACCCGGTCCGCCTGGAGTTCACTGACCCGATCCAGCAGCCACTGCGCGGTGAGGTCGGCATTGTCCACCACAAGGGCCGCTCCTCTGTCGACCAGAGGGGCCGCATTGAGCTTCTGATGCGCCGCCGCGTAAGGATACGGCACGATCAGCATCGGCAGGCCCAGGACGCTCATCTCGGCCAGACTGCTGGCGCCGCCGCGAGTGAGGGCAAGATCGGCGGCGGCGATCGGCACCCAGGGCTCCTCATGGAAGGCGAGACACTGGTAGCGAGGGGTGTCGCCCACGGCCTCTGAGGCCTTGCGAGCGATGTCCTCGTAGTCCAGCGAGCCGGTCAAGTGCAGCACATGTACGTCCGGCAGCTCCAGAAGGCGCGGCAAGGCCTCGACCGTGGCGTAGTTCAGTGTACGAGCGCCCTGGCTGCCGCCGGAGACAAGCAAGACGAAGGCCTCCGGGGCGATCCCGAGCTGTGCCCGGGACGCCTCCGTGGTGGTCTGGAGGAACTCGCGACGCACCGGCTGCCCGGTGACCGTGGTCTTCTCGGGTGGGAACTGTGCCGCCGCTACCTCGTAGTGCGTGGTGATCCGCGTAGCCCAGCGAGCAAGAAGCCTGTTCGCACGGTCGGGATGGGCGTCGGAGGCGTGGCAGACCGTCGGGATGTGAAGTTGCGAGGCCGCCAGAATCCCGGCTACGCTCACATAGCCTCCGGCACCAAACACCACATCCGGCTTGAACTCGCGCAGGATCGGGAGACACCGCCGAGCGCTCTGCCACAGAGCCCAGAGCGCGGCCAGCGACTTCAGCGACAGACCGTAGGGGAAGGGCCGGGCAGGGATCAGCCGGTGCGGCAGATGGTGCTCGGTGAGGATCTTGCTGTCCAGGCGGCCTTCAGCGCCGATGAAGAGCACCTCAGCGCCCGTATCGGCCACCAGTCTCTGGGCAACAGCAACGGAGGGGAACAGATGCCCGGCTGTACCCCCTCCCATCAGAATCGCACGCACGCGTTACTCTTCCCTTTCGAGGGGCTTGTATCGGGAGATTGACAGGACGATCCCCGCCGCCATCATCGAGGAGAGCAGGCTACTGCCGCCATAGCTGATGAAGGGCAGCGTCAGCCCGGTGCAGGGGACGGAGACGGTGGCGACGGCGATGTTGATCAGCGCCTGCAAGCCGAGCATGACCCCGATTCCGCAACCCATGTACCACGCCGTGGGTACCGCAGCCCGCTCAGCGATCTTGAAGGTCCGCCCGGCCAGCCACAAGAACATCAGCAGCAACCCGACCCCGCCGGCAAGGCCCAATTCGCCACCGATCACGCAGAAGATGCTATCCGTGTGCGGAGCGGGCAGTGGCCCCCACTTGTCAGGGCTCATCCCCAGTCCGAGACCGCAGATGCCGCCCCGAGCCAGGGTCGCCAGCATCTGGCATAGCTGGTAGCCGCCATCAAGCCGATTGCTGTCACTGTTGAGGAAGGTCTCGATTCGCTGCCAGCGCGCCGGTGACGACATGGCATACACCACGCCCACGAGCCCGCCGCAGCCCGCGAGAGCCGACACCAGCAGCAGGCTGAAGCCACGGATGAACAGCATGCTCAGGGTCACGCCCACCACCAGCAGCGACATCCCGAGGTCTTTCTGCAGGAACAGCAGAGCGATCAGGAACACGCCCAGGGCACCCGAGACACGGCCCAGCATGTGCAGCAGGGTGTAGCGCTTGTCGACAGGTCGGGCGAGGATCCGCGCCAACAGCAGGATGTAGACCAGTTTGACGAACTCACTCGGCTGGATGCGAACGCCCTCGCTGAGCCTCAGCCAGCAAGCCGAACCGGCTGTCTCGTCGGCGAAGGGTCCGAACCGACACAGGATCATCGCCAGGAGCCCCAGCGCGGACGCAACGCCAAGGACACCGTCTGACACCAGGCATCGCGGGCCGACGTAGGCCAGCGCGATCATTGCGACGAGGCCAAGACCCGCGAAGGCTAGCTGCCGGTACAGGAAATACAGGGGATGCGTACCGTACAGCAGGGTCTGCGCGGTCGGGAAGCTCGCCGAGAACACAAAGACGATGCCGATGACTACCAGGCACATCACGATCCGCGCATAGACGGGGTCGACGGAGTTCCGAGTCACCGGAACACCGTCCAGCAGTGTCGCACTCGGGCTCGCAAGTTGTACGGCCACGATCGCTCACTCCTGGGTGCGAGGCCTGGAGGCCAGACGCTGTGCTGCCTCCGCGAACAGGTCACCACGCCGGGCGTAGCTCTCGAACATGTCCAGCGACGAACATCCAGGGCAGAGCGCCACGGTGTCTCCGGGTACGGCCAGGGAGGCTGCCAGGCTAACCGCTTCCTCCATCGAGGACACCCGATGACACAGCTCGGGACGCCCCACGGCCTCTGCGATTCGGGGCGCACACTCCCCCATTAGGATAACCGCTTTCGCACGCTCGGCCAAGCACCGGCCGAAGTCCGCGAAATCGGTGTCCTTCTCCTTGCCGCCGCCGACCACGATCACCGGTCCCCGAATCCCCGCGAGGTCCGCGATGGCTGATGCCGGATTGGTGGCCTTCGAGTCGTCGATGTAGGTCACGCCGCCGAAGTCGCCCACGGGGGTCATCAGGTGGTCGGCGGGTCGGTAGGCACGCAAAGCTCCCGGCATCGTCTCGGCGGGCACCCCACAGATCCTGGCCGCCAGAGCCGCCGTAAGCGCATTGATCACATGATGGTCGGCCTGCAGAACAAGGTCGCTGCGTGAGGCTACCTTGCAGCTCTCCTCGCCGGGAAGCTGAAGGACCAGATCCTCGTCTTCGAGGCGAGCGTTCGCCTTCGGGTCGATCAGGGATACCGTCAGCTTCTGGGCCTCGATCTCCACTTCGGACCTTCGCCGCGCCTGCGGGTCGTCGATGCAGAAGATCGCCCAGTCTTCCGGCGTCTGATTGCGGAACAGGAGCTGCTTGGCAGCCACGTAGGCTTCGAAGTCCGGGTACCGCTCGAGGTGGTCCTCAGTGATGTTAAGCAGGGCCGCGATGTGCGGATGGAAGTGAACGGTCGTTTCGAGCTGGAAGCTGCTGATCTCGACCACAACGACCTCGAGCTCCGCCGATCGCTCCATCTGTCCGATGAGAGGCACGCCGATGTTGCCGGCGACTACGTGGCCCTTGCCGGCGCCCTGAAGCAGTGCCCCCAGCGAGGTGACCGTCGTGCCTTTCCCGCAGGTGCCGGTTACAGCAACCATCGGTGCGTCGCAGAACCGGTAGGCCAGCTCCACCTCACCAAGGATCTCAGCTCCCGCATCGCGAGCAGCCGTCACCAGGGGCGAGGCAACCGGCACGCCAGGGCTGAGGACCAGCATGTCCAAAGAGCCAGGGATCGTCTCGGCGGTGTACGGCGCCTCAACCCGTGCGGCGAGCTGCAGCGTCTGCCGAGTCTCGACCGGCAGGCTGTCCAGGGCGCGGGTATCAAAGGCCGTCACCTGCGCCCCATGCTCGGCCAGGAAGCGGACACAGGCAGCGCCCGTGCGCGCTAGACCGACCACACCCACGCGCTTGCCGGAGAGGTCCCGGTCACCAGTGTAGAGGCAGCTTCGGGCTGCGTCCGTCATGCTTGCCATCCCAGAAGGCCCCGGAGGGCCGCCAAAAGTAAGAGTGGGGTCAGAGGACCGCGGCGACCGCGAAGAGCGCGAGCCCTACAGCAGCGGCCACGATTCCGACGATCCAGAACATCCAGACGACGGCCGTCTCATTCATGCCGAGGAGCTCGAAATGGTGATGGATGGGTGCCATCCGGAAGATGCGCTTGCCGGTGGACTTGAAGCTGATCACCTGCAAGATGACGGACAGGGCCTCCATCACAAACACCACGCCGACGACAGCGAAGAGCAGCTCGACGCGGGCCATGACGGCCACCGTGGCCAGGGCCGCTCCGAGCCCCAGACTGCCGACATCACCCATCCAGACCTGCGCCGGCTTGTAGTTGAACACCAGGAACCCAAGGGTCACCCCTGCCAGAACGAGGCAGAGGGCCCCGAGGCCTGCATCACCCTCATGCGCGACCGGGAGCAGCAGCCCGAGCGCGGCCGTCGCGGTCAGACCCGCGGCGAGCCCGTCCAGCCCGTCGCTGAGGTTCACCGCATTGGCGCCGCCGACGATCACGAACACCCCAAGGGCGATCGCAGCCCACAGCGGCCACTGCCCGCTACCGATCCATGTAGCGGCTGCATGGGTCGAACTGTCCGTCAGAGCAGCGACGACTGTAACGAAGATCGCGACAGCAAACTCGGCACCCAGCCGGTAACGCGCCAGGATGCCCTTTGACTTCACATTGGTGAGCTTATGCAGGTCATCCAGCAGACCGACGAGAGCAAAGGCTGCGATGGAAAGCAGGCACAGCCACACCTTGAGGGTGAGTGCCTTGAAGAAAAGGGCGGCCAGAGGGGTTAGCACCAGCAGCGCCAACACCATGGGCAAGCCACCCATGGACGGCGTACCGGCCTTCTCCAGGTGGCTTTCCGGAACATCCTCGCGCACGTGCTGCTTGGCGGTCAGACGTCGAAGTCGCGGCAGGGCTAGCTGGATGGCAAACGTGCTTACTACACCCGCGCCGTACAGAAGGGCCACGGGAAGCAACTGCTCAGGCAACATCCACAAGCCCCCTGACGACAGCTTCCAGCTTCATCCCTCGCGAAGCTTTCACGAGAACGGTATCCCCCGGTTCCAGCACGGGCAGCAGCAGCGCCAGCGCTTCCTCCGTCCCTGACAGGGCATTGACCTGGATGCCCAGGGCTTCCGCCTCAAGGGCTGCGAAGGCTGCTTCACTGCCGATGGTGATCAGCCATTCAACACCGGCCTCCACTGCGAGTCGCCCCATCCTGCGATGGGCCTCCTCCGAGACCGGCCCCAGCTCCAACATGTCCCCGAAGACGAAGATATGCCGACCGGCGGACTGCGCCAGAACCTTGAGCGCCTCCGGCGTCGAGGTCGGGCTTGCATTGTAGGCGTCGTTGATGACAGTGAAGCCACCAGGCGACTGCAACACTTCAGACCGCATCCCGGCGCCTTCGTAGCTCTCAAGCCCCACTCGCACGGTCTCCAGCGACAACCCGGCACAGATCCCGGCGGCGGCAGCGGCCAGAGCATTCGCAATGTTGTGCCGTCCCGGTAGCTGCAGCGTGACCGGCACCCGCGCAGCCCCCAGACGAAGAGCGAAACGGGCCGGTTCGACCCCGGCGAGGTGAACATCCTCGGCCCACAGGTGGAACTCCACATCCTCCGGCGCGGGGCCAAATCCGAAGGAAGCCACGCGACAGGGCGCCATCTCACTCAGCAACCCGAAGAAGAAGTCGTCGGCGTTGAGCACCGCATGGCCCTCTGGTGGTAGCGCTGTTAGCAGTTCGGCCTTTGCCTTGGCGATGGCCTCGCGGCTTCCCAGGCGCCCAACGTGGGCCTCACCGATGTTCGTGATGACCCCAAGGTGTGGCCTGCATAGCTTGGCCAGGTACCCGATCTCGCCCGGCCCGCGCATGGCCAGCTCAAGCACGCAGTACCGGTGCTCGGGCTCAAGCTGAAGCAGCAGGCGCGGGATACCTACCTCGTTGTTCTCCGTGCCGCGAGTCACCAACGACGGAGCCTCAAGCTGCACAATGCTGCCCAGGAAGTCCTTTGTCGTCGTCTTGCCTGCGCTGCCGGTGACAGCAAGGAAGGTCGCCTTCGATTCGGAGCGACAGACCGCCCCGAGCTTCCCGTAGGCGATGAGAGTGTCGGGGACGATCAACTGCGGGCAGGCAACCTCAACCGGCCTCGACACCAGGACGGCAAGGGCACCCTTCGCGCATGCGTCGGCAACGAAGTTGTGCCCGTCATGGCTCTCACCCTTGAGGGCGACGAACAAAGAGCCGGGTGGGAGGTTACGCGTGTCGGTGGAGACGCTCTGAATCGGGGCCTCCAACTCGGGGCCACGGAGCTCAGCGTCACAGACCTGGACAAGCTGGGCGAGTGTTAGTGGTTTCATCGTGGGCTGCAGTCGCTTGCGTGATGGGTTGGGTTTGCGCCATGACGCCCGGCCGAACACCTTGCTGGGTCGTCAGTCGGTGTGCTATCCCGTGCACGTCGCCCTTTCAGCCGCGGGCTGCCATGGCCTCACGGGCCACCTCGCGGTCGTCGAAGTCGATGCGTCGATCGGCAAACTCCTGGTACGTCTCATGCCCCTTGCCCGCGATGACGACCATGTCACCGGGCTCACACATTCCGACTGCCTTGAGGATGGCCGCACGGCGGTCCACTTCCACCGTGTAGTTGTCCTTCTGGATGCCGCCCCGAATGTCCTCGATGATTGCCAGCGGATTCTCTGAGCGAGGGTTGTCGCTGGTGACCACGGTCAGGTCCGAGTTCTCGGAAGCGATCTTGCCCATGATCGGCCGCTTGCCCCGGTCGCGGTCTCCCCCACAGCCCATCACACAGATCAGACGCCGGGGTGATAGAGCCCGGGCTGCCGACAGTGTGTTCTCCAGGGCATCGGGAGTGTGTGCGTAGTCCACGATCACTGCGTAGGGCTGGCTTCCGGAGACGCGCTGGAACCGTCCCGGCACTGCCTCGAGGCTCTCCAGACCATGCACAAGGTCGTCGACCTCGACGCCGAGACCATAGCAGCAGGCCGCGGCAGCAAGGGCGTTGTGAACGTTGAAATGCCCGGTGAGGTGCAGCTTGATTGGTCGCACGACCGACCCGATGACCAACTCGAAGCTCACGCCCTGGGCCGTAGTGTTGATGCTTCGCGCCCGGACCTGGCTGCCACCGTTCGTCCCGTAACCAATCACCTTGCAGTGCGCTTCCTCAGCCACACGAACGCCCGACGGGTCATCCATGTTCACCGCGCCCACCATCGGGCGCGACGGGTCAGAGGTGTCGGCGTAGTTGGTGAAGAGCTGCAGCTTGGCCTGGAAGTACTCATCAAAGCCGGCGTGGTAATCCAGGTGGTCCTGTGTAAGGTTGGTGAACACCGACCCGGCGAAGCAGCAGCCGTAGACGCGGTCCAGATCCAGCGCGTGGCTGGACACTTCCATCGCGACGTGGGTGATGTCGGCGGCCCGCATGTCGGCCAGCAGAGCCTGCAACTCGATGGCATCCGGGGTGGTTCGCTCACCAGAGCGCCAGGCGCCAGCGATTTGGCGTCCCAACGTACCGATGACTCCGGTGCGATGCCCGGCGGCGCGGAGGATCGACTCCAGCATCAGCGACACGGTGGTCTTGCCGTTCGTACCGGTGACGCCAATCAGACTCAGCGCACGCGAGGGGTGGTCGTAGAATTCGTCGGCCAGGACGGCAGCGGCGCGACGCGAGTTCGGCACACGCAAGGACACCACACCGCAGGACGGGTCCGGCGCATAGGTCTCGTCCTCAAGGACGATCGCCCGGGCGCCGTTCTCGACGGCCTGCGGCACATAGCGATGGCCGTCCGTTGCGAAACCGCGGATCGCGACGAACAGGTCGCCCGGTCGGACGCGACGAGAGTCCGCGCAGATGCCGCTGATGGTCGGGTTATCGGCTGGTATCTGACTGAGGCCCAGAGGACGCAACAGCGACTGTAGTTCAGCAGATCGGGATTGGTTCGAGGTCATCGTGTAGACACTACGCCGTTTGGCACTCGAGTGCAAGAGAGCCCGGGAGAAGAGCCAGCCCGTTTGTGTCATGGCAGAGTACACTGTTTCCATGGCGTATCCCCCTGGTGTGTGCAGCCCTCTCTATGGCGGTTTTCAACCATTCCTGCGATGAAGTCAGGAGATACCGTACGAGCACGCCTGCGTTGCCGAAGGCTCTGTCCCGGTGCCCTGAGGCACCCTGAGTCGGCTCAGGCCGGTTGCCCCTTGTCGTCCGTTGTGTTCTTCGAAGGCGGAGCTGCATCCCACTTGGGAAATAGACCGGGCTGCGTCAGCAGGTACTCGGCGATGCGCCGCGCGATGGGTGCGGCGACATCAGAGCCATGGTCGCCCGTCTGCGGCCTCTCGACCGAGACGCTGATCACAAAGTCCGGCTGTCGGTCCACTGGCGCCGTCAGGACAAACCCCATCACATAGTCACGAGGCCCATCCATCCAGCGGTGGTTCTCATTGTCGAAGATCTGCGCGGTGGCGGTCTTCCCCCCAACGGCAAACCCGGGAATGGCGGCCGCCTTTCCGGTCCCGCCGTCGACGACGTAGCGCGCGAGGCGTCGCATGATCGCAGAGGTCTGTGGAGAGCAGACCCGCCGCAAGGCGCGAGGCTGCATGACGTAGGACTCGCCGGTCACCGGGTTCACGTAGCCGGCCGCGATGTGGGGCTGGTACATGATGCCCCCGTTCATGATGGCGCAGAGAGCCGCTGTGAGCTGCAGATCGGAGACCTGCACGCTCTGTCCGAAGCCGAGGCAAGCGAGGTCTCGCTCGCGCATCTTCGCAGGATCCCGAAGCACTCCGGCAACCTCGCCTGACAGCCCGGCCTCGGGAAGCTCACCGATACCACAACGCTTCAGGAAGGCGCAGAACCGCTCCGCTCCCAGACGCTTGGCGACCTGGGCGGCGCACAGGTTACAGGACTGGGCCAGGATGCCACCTGGTGTCAGGGCGCCGTGACCCCTGCCCGCCCACTGCCCCCAGCACTTGAGTGGACGCCCGCCAACCATCGCCGTGCCCGCACAGTAGAAGGTCGAGTTCTCGTCGATCACGCCGGCATCCAGAGCAGCAGCGATCGTGAGCAGCTTGAAGGAGCTGCCGGGGTCCATGGCACGAGCGACCGGTCGGTTCACCAGCGCAGCCTCGGAAATGGGAGCGCGGTGGCCACGGGCCTTGCTGATCTCATTGGGGTCGAAGTTCGGTCGGCACGACATGGCAAGAACCGACCCGTCGTGGGCAGACATGACCACGACGTTCGCGCCGACGGGATGCCGCAGAGCGACACACTCATCGAGCTCCTTCTCAACCAACTGCTGGACCCCGAGGTGAACCGTCAGGATCAGGTCGTTTCCCGGGGTCGGTGTCGGTCGTGTTCCCATACCCGGCCCGAGGATGCGACGTCCGGTCACGTCATAGCGATCCGCGGCCGTGACACACTTGCCGTCCATGATCTGCCGGTACCATCGCTCGACCCCGTCCGTCGGCTGCTGCTCAGCATTGCAGAAGCCCAGCACGCCCGAGGCAAGGGGACCAAAGGGGTACTCACGGCGTTCAGTGGTCTCGAAGAACACTCCCGGGATCTTGAGGTGCTTGAGGTCCTCAGCTCGCGTCGTATCGATTCGTGCGACGAGCGGCGCATACTTGCCGCCCTGACAGATCCGACCCATAACCTCATCGTAGGGGAGGCCGAGAGTCGCGGAGATCGCGGTGGCTGCACGCCTGATTGCGGGGTTCTGTGGCAGCTGCTCCGGGGGCAACTCGTCAACCCGGCACTTGCTGACCTTCGCAGCCCATTTGCGCAAGTCGTCGGGAGACAGGGACACGGTGCTGGCGGTAACGCTCTCCGCCAGAACCCGGTACATGCAGTCGAGGATGCGACCTCGTGGGCCGCGGATTTCCTTCGTGGACCCGGCCGGTGCTGCAGCTCTCGCCAGGTAGTGGTCCGGCCGGACTACCTGGATATACGACAAGCGCCCGACCAACAGCAAGCTGCACGCCGCTAGCGCGGCGACGAAGGCATTGGCTCGCTTCCTGGACAGGCGCAGGGACTCCATAGATTCACAACTCAGTAGCCGGCCCGCCCCAGCGAGGGTTGCCGGTGGACTGGGGGCTTTGCCGTTCACTGTTGCAGGTGCCAAGGGGCTGCAGGAACTGGCTGGAAGACAAAGACGGCGCGCTCGGTAGCGCGCCGGTCAGCGTTCACCTTTGCCGCCTGTGAGACGCAGGGCGGCCAGCTTCGTAGACCCCGGTTGCGGCCGTGGGCGTTGAGCGAGCGCAGGGGCGGAGGTTCCCGTCACCTCGGCCAGAACAGAACTCTCGACCGGCGGCAACTGGGGACACGGCACAACGTCCTGCTGGACTACGAGCGTTCTCTGGAGGGTGTCCGCAGTCTGGTAGGGAACGGCGCAAGGGTTCAGGACCAGAGAGAGCTCACGACGTGCCTGCATCTGCTCAAACTTGGCCTTTGCGAGCTTGTGGTCCATCACACCGACCTGCGCGTCCAGATCCGCAGCACGCCATGCCAGCACGAGGTACCCAAGCGCCATGACGCCCAGCACACCAATCGTCACGAAGCCCCTTGCATGGGTGCGGCTAACCATCCCAGTACCCCCTGTAGGTCTGGCGGTAGTTCGCCACGGGTCCCCCCATGCCCGGCCGGCTTTGGCCTGACATGGCACCGTGACCAGAACCACAGCATCTGCGTGTGGGAGGTCGCCGGTCCTTCAGCGTCAGGTACCTAGACACATACCCGGTCGGACCGGCGGCTGTCAAGACCCCCGTCGAAGCGCGCCCAGCGAATCGACGGAGGAAAGGCCTGCAGAGACGATGCACCGACTGCGACGAGGGCCATTGGGCATGGGTGAGCGCGCAGGACCCCGCACAGACTGTCGGTACGGCTGGGACGGGCAGGCATCAACTGGCGTGTGTAGAAAGCTTCAACCGTTGGGAACCTTGACCGTGACTGCGGTGTGTGCTACATTAGCTGCGAAGTGTGGTGTGACGCATGAGTGCGGTGGTCTGTTCTTGATCGTTGCTGCGGTGTAGGCTGCGAGGTTGCTGCGGTAACGGTTGACGCCCGCCTGTCCCTTCTCTCCGATGACGCGGCCTGGAGCGTCGTCGGAAAACTCGGTCTCAGCACCCGCGCGACGAGCACCGAGACGGGATTACGTTGGGCACCACTGGCCATTCTCCGTACAGGGGCTCCCTGCCTGAGCAGGGGGCCTTTCTTTTTGCCTGGCACCTTCCGGACTTGGCGACGCGACCCTCAGAGCTTCTCGGCGGCATGAAGCCTCACCGAGCGGGCCGCCGGATTGGCACTGACCTCCTCCGCCGTCGGATACAGAGGCTTGGGCGTCAGCACCTTGATCACGGGTTTCTTATCGCAGGTACAGGGGAGGGCAGGTGGACACTGGCAAGGGTTGGCAAGCCGGCGCAGAAGCTGTCGAGACACACGGTGTTCGGCGCCGTTCCAACTGAGGACTACCAGCCGGGAGCGAGAGGAGAGGAGACGAAAGGCAGCCTCAATTCCGGCCTCCAACTCTGGGAGTTCTTCATTTACTGCGGATCGAATCGCCATCAGATAGGGCGCCGCATCGATACGTCGTACGGGCCTAACTCCGGCGACCGCTGCTGCGATGATGTCTGCGAGTTGTGCTGTCGATTGGATCGCCGAGCGCTCACGCGCCCTTGCGATCCTGGCTGCGACCTTGTGGGCCTCCCGCCCTCTCCCAATACCTGCGAAGATTCGGGCCAAGTCCTTTTCAAGGTACTCGTTGACAACGCGTGACGCCGTCAAGCTCGTAGCGTCCGAGCGATCCATGCGCATGTCCAGGGACTGCTCGCTATCGACGGAAAAGCCCCGCACGGGATCTCGAAGGACGTCCATGGAGATGCCCGCGTCGATCAGGCACCCATCGACCGACCCTATCCCCCGCTCCTCCAGTAACTCCTCAGCCTGCGACATCCGCCCATGTATGAGAAGGACCCTCTGCTTCAAATCACCCAAGGCTGCGGCCGCTCGAGACAGGGACTCCGCATCACGATCCAGACCAACGACAAAGGCACCATGCTGAACCAGTTGGATCGTGTGCCCGGCCATCCCCAGCGTCATGTCAAGGAAGGTCATGCCCTCGGCAGGCCGGAGGTATTCGACAACCTCATTCACCATTGCCGGCAGGTGCACCGGCGACATTGGCGGTCCCCTCAGAGGCCTGCTTCCCGAACAGCTTTCGCGCCAGTTCCTTGAAGGTCACACTCTTGGCGCTCATGAACTGACGGAAGCTCTCGGCCTCCCAGAATTCGATGTAGTCCCCCGCGTCAAAGAACTGGACCTCGCGCTTCTCATCATCGAAGCCCGCCCACTTGAGCAAAGCATCCGGGAAACGCAACCGACCGTTGCCGTCGAGATCGACTTCACAGGTCATCGACGCAAAGAAGCGGACGAAGTCGGCAACGTCGGGGTCGTCCATATCTTGCTGTGCGAGACGGCGCATGAACCCGTCCCAGGTCTTGGGGGCGTAGGCGCGGATGCAGTTATCGAAGCCCGGGGCCAGGACAAGCTTGCGGGGATACACCTGCAGCAGGACGTCCGGGATTACCGTCCGCCCATTGCTGTCCAGTTTGCGGATGACGGCCCCTCCCAGTTGAAACACTGGGCACCCTCCCAAGGCGCTGACCGCGGACACATCTCGCAGTGCCTGCAAACCATAACAGAAAGCACCCCCCATGTCAAGTGAATCAGGGGGATATTGAGGTAGATACTGGCGAGCAGTGGTTGAGAGCGGGATGTGGTCCACCAGAACCGACCCTTCACCCGGCGCCGCTCTTTGCGCGGAATGTGAACAACCTCGGGGCTTTCTGACGTCCTACAGGAAGGTAGACACCCCCGGAAAGACGAATACGTCGACGTGCGGGGAAACGGAAAGAGACCGCAAGGGAGGACCTGAGATGTGCAGACTGCTCGGACGGGTTGCGGTGGCGACGCTCGTACTGGCGTTCCTCGGATCGGCCCAGGCTCAGGAGCGAGGCGTCCAGACCGGCGTCAAGAAGGTGCCGGCCATGACTGTCGCCTACAAGGTGCAGACGTCGACCTTTGAGGATGCCGGCAAGGTGATTCCCGTTACCTTGCGCGAACTGCTCACGGCAGCCCGCGACAATGGGCTCCATCCCCTGGGCTATGTTGTCCTGCGCGTCCAGATGGACGCACCCCCGGTGCCCGGCGAGGCCATCCGCTGGGAGCTCTGGCTGCCGATTGCCGATGCTCCACAGCCTGATGACTTGAAGCCCCAGGCCGTCGTGCTGGTCAAGCAGGTGGAGCAGACACCCGTTGCCTTCACCTACCACCTTGGCCCCATCGAGCAGCTCCAGGAGACCTTCATGGATCTGGTCACCTGGGCCATGGGCCGCGGCGTCGACCTCACCGGTGAGGCAAGGCTCATCACCTATGGCCAGTTGGAGGAGACGAAGCTGCAGGAGATGGTCTGGGAGTGCCAGCTCGGCACCCAGGGCCAGCTACCGGCCGGCCTCTGACGCCCACACCGAGTCGGATACATATTTCAGGCAACCTCGCGGGGACCGAAGCGTCCATAGGCGAGAGCACTGACTCTGCGGTTGCCGTATCACCAGACGGGAGTCTCTTGCGGTATGCCGATTCGCGGACGAGCACCGACCAGGATTGACTTCGCCGGCGGAACCACTGATCTGCCGGCCTTCCGGGAGCGTGAAGGCGGTGCCGTGGTCAACGCGGCTATTGACCGCCATGCTTTCTGCTCCTTGACGCGCAGCAACAACGGGGTGCGGATCACCTCGCAGGACCTCGAGCAGTTTGTCGAGGCCCAGGCCGTGCAGGAGCTGGAGTACGACGGCAACCTCGACCTGCTCAAGGCGGCCTTGCGTGCGCTTGACCTTCCCGATGGCCTGTGCATCACCGCTCGCTGTGCAGCGCCGCCGGGGTCGGGCACCGGGTCCTCAGCCTCCATCGGAGTGGCCCTGCTGGGCTTGCTGGATCGTCTCAAGGCCCAGCACAGCCAGGACGCCCGCCACTGCATGTCGCGGTTCGAGGTGGCCGAGATGGCCTGCAACCTCGAGCAGGACCTCGGCATCATCGGCGGAAAGCAGGACCAGTACGCCGCCGCGGTCGGCGGCATCAACTACATGGAGTTCTACGACCGCGGGCGTGTACTCGTGGAGCGTCTCGAGCTTCAGCCCTGGGTGGTGCTGGAGCTACACAAGCACCTGCTCCTGTGCTACTCTGGTCAGTCACGCCTCTCGGGCGACACGAACCAGCGTATGATCTCAGCCTACGAGGCGGGAGACCCGACGGTCTGCGGAGCCCTGCGGACCGTGAAGCGAGTGGCCCAGGACATGCGCCGGGCACTCCTCGGCGGCGACCTGGACTGGTTCGGCGAGCTGATGGAGGAGGAGTGGCAGGCGCGGCGCAGACTTGCCCCGGGAGTGGTAACGGAGCGTCTGCAGGCCTTGCGTGATGCCGGCAAGCAGGCAGGAGCCGTGGCAGCCAAGGTCTGTGGCGCGGGTGGTGGCGGGTGCATCTTGTTCCTGTGCCAACCGGATGCGGAGGCTGACGTTACCCGTGCCCTGGAGGCCGCCGGAGGGCGTCTTCTGGATTTCGGATTCGACTTCAACGGACTAGAGGTGTGGGAGGCGTAATGACGCCGGAAGCCCCAGCTTGCAGCAGCGCACCGGAGAGTCCGGTGCAGAGACTGAAGCCTCCAGCCACCCAGCGAGAGGCTTTCGTACTCATCTACAGCATCCTCGCACTCACCTTTGTCTACTTCCACGGGGCGCCGCGCAGTCTCCCGCAGACACCTGCGCTCTTTGCCTGGTTTGGCATCAACTTCGTCGTGCTCTTCGCCCTTCCAGCCTTGCTTCTACGATTCTGGCTGGGCGTTCCGCTGTCGCAGTTGGGTCTGCGCTGGGGCGAGGCGAAGGTCTGGTCGCGCTACTTCCTTGTGTTCCTGGCAGTGATGCTACCTGTCGTCCTGTTCATCTCGCGGACTCCCGAGTTCCAGGCCTTCTACCCTCGCTGCGATCTGGCCCGCAGCAGCACCCTGTGGGTCTTCCTCTCGGCCGGCGGTTGGCTGGTCTACTTCTTTGCCTGGGAGTGGATGTTCCGCGGGATGCTCCTGTTCAGCCTCGAGAAGCGCGTCGGCGGCGGGCTCGCGATTCTGTTGCAGATGATCCCCTTCACGATGATGCACTACCCCAAGCCCGAGGCCGAGGCCTGGTCGGCGATCATCGCCGGTCTTGCCCTCGGACTCATGGCGCTGCGAGGCCGTTCCTTCCTGGGTACCTGGTTACTGCATTGGCTGGTCGCGACCCTCATGGACCTGTCCGTCATCCTGTGGCCTCTCGCCTGAGCAGAGGCGGCGAGGTCCTCTTCTGGTCGTCCGCGGCAAGGGCATGACGTACCCCCTATCCTGAAGGGAGGCGTCAGGACAGAATGCGTACCGAGCAGAGTCGGCGCGAGTTCCTTCGTACGGTGGGTGTTGGCGCACTCGGGCTCAGCGGTCTCTCCCATGTGGCCGCTCAGATGGTCCAGCCACGCGGCGAGCGGCCCCCGAACCTTCTGGTCATCATGTCTGACGAGCACGCCCAGCGGGTGACGGGCTGCTATGGCAACGCGCTTGTGCAGACGCCGAACCTCGATCGGCTGGCAGCCGAGGGGATCACCTTTGACGCCTGCTACGACGCTTCTCCCCTCTGTGTCCCCTCTCGCCTGGCCTTCACCGCCTGCAAGTACATCAGTCGCTGCGGCGCGTGGAGCAACAGCACCCGGCTGCCTAGCGACGACTATCCCTCGATCGCCCACGCCATGAATGCCGCCGGGTACGAGTCCTTCCTCTGCGGCAAGCAGCACTACGATGCTCAGCACCGCTATGGCTTCGTCGATGTCGGTGGCAACATGAACAAGAGTACGATGACCGGTCGCGGCGGCCGTCGCGCTCCCGACGACCTGCACATCAACGTCGGCGCTCGCGACTCACGGTTCAAGGACTTCCACACGGGCAATCAAAGCGGAACGATGAACCACGACCGCAAGGTGACGGCTGGGACTGTGGAGTTTCTCGCGAACCGCAAGCGGACCGACAAGCCCTTCTTCCTCTTCGCCGGCTTCCTGGCGCCGCATTTCCCTCTGACCGTCCCGGAGGAGTACTGGCAGCGCTACCGCGACAAGGTGACGATGCCGAACCTGCCGCCGGGTCACGTGGAAAGCCAGCCGCTGAACTACCATCATCTGCGTCGCGGCTTTGGGGTCGTGGAGACCGATCCGCAGATGGTCAAGCTCGGTCGGGAGCTCTACTATGGCCTGACCAACTGGTTCGACGATGAGCTAGGCAAGGTCCTCGCTGCGCTGCGCGCCAGTGACGTCGCGGACAACACGGTCATCATCTACACCACCGACCATGGCGAGAACCTGGGCGACCACCATCTGTGGTGGAAGAACTGCCTGTACGACACGGCAGCCAAGGTCCCGCTCATCCTCCGCTGGCCCGAACGCTGGAAGGGCGGGCAGCGGCGCAGTGGCGTATGCTCCCACCTGGACCTGGTGCAGACCATCGCGCAGATCGGCGGCGCGGAGTTGCCCGAGGACTGCGACGGAGACTCCCTGTGCGGCTGGATGGACGACCCCGCTGCGGCCTGGAAGGATAGGGCGGTGAGCGAGTACTATGCCCACAACATCGCCTCGGGCTATGCCATGATCCGCCAGGGCCGCTACAAGTACGTGTACCACACACGCATGAACGACCAGTACGGTCCGCAGCGCCAGCTCTTCGACATGGTGGAAGACCCCGACGAGTTCAGCAACCTCGCGGACGACCCGGCGCAAGCTTTGCGCGTCGACCAGCTGCACCGGGCCCTGGTGGCCGAACTGGGCCGAGAGCCCGACGAGACTGAGCAGATCTGCCGCCGCGAGATGGCGGTCGGCTACCCGGATGCACCTCGGAAGGGTGCCACTCAGGGCGGAGGCAAAGCGCGGCAAGCTCAGGGTGAAGAGGAGTAGAGACCAGGGACGGGTTGCCAGAACCGGTCGGTACGTAGGATAATGGCGCGTGCAGGGGGAAATGCCCTGTGCGCGCCTGCGCGTGTCTGGTCTTGCGGTCCCTCGTCCAGGGGCCTGCAGTAACTCGGTAGGAGGCAATCTATGCAGCAGTCACGCATCATGGTTCTTGGCGCTGCCGGCAAGATGGGCAAGCATCTTGTCCCCCGCCTAATCGAACTGGGGCACAAGGTGGACGCCCTCGCCCGGTTCAGCGATGAAACAGTCCTGCACCGCTTCGAGGACCTGGGAGTCGGCATCTATCGGTGCGACCTGAGCGACGAACACGGGCTGGAGAGCATCCCGGCAAACTACGACTACGTCTTCAACATGGCGGGGATCAAGTTCGGTTCAGGGGCACAGTGGAAGTACACCGTCGAGTTGCAGGTTATGGCGGTCGCCCGCATCATGGAGCACTTCGCGAAAGCGAAGGGCGTCGCCTACGCCTCCAGTGGCAACGTCTACCCTGACACCGAAGATGGGTGCACCGAGGAGGACGCACCGGGCGCCCCGAGTTTCTATGCCATGAGTCGGTTGGGCGCGGAGTGGATGACGGAGTACTTCTGCCGCCGCAACAACACACCGTCGCTCATCCAGCGCATCTTCTACGCCTATCACGAAGAGTTCGGCGTGCCGACCGATATCGCCCGACAGATCCGCGACGGCGAGGAGATCGACCTCGGCACCGCCTACGTGAACGTCATCTGGCTGGCGGACATCCTTGACCTGATGATCGAGTCGCTGAAGCTGTGTTCGGTCCCCTGCGAGGTGCTGAACGTGACCGGCGTAGAGAAGGTCTCTGTGGTGGAGATTGCGCAGAAGCTGGGGAAGCTGATGGGCAAGGAGCCCAAGTTCAGGGGCGAACCAAAGGGCACCTACCTCCTCGGCAAGGCAGACAAGATGGCCGAGAAGCTATGGACACCGCCGACCAGCCTCGATGAGGGCCTGGCGATGGTCGCCCAGTCGGTCATGGACCACGAGCATCCGCTCGACCATCCCACGGAATGGGAGAAGCGCGACAAGTTCGGCGAGCGTGCTTAGGCGTCCTTGCCCCGCAAGCGTCACCGCCGCACGAACCAGAAGCGGACACCCGGGGACAGAGCCTTCGAGGCGCTGTCCCCTCTGTTTGCCCCGTCCTAGTCCTGCGCCAGCCCCCACAGAACGAACAGCCCGCCTGTCGCAGTCAGCACGATCCGCGGCCAGTCAGCAGGTCGATAGGGAATGAAGGCGGCGGCAATCATCAGAGCCAGTCCCACCACGGTAATGACTCGACGGCGCACGTGCTGCCCCCCTTTCACACGGCCCACAACGAATCCCGAGCACACTTCATCCTGGCTTCACTGCGCTGCTTCTACCCTGTCCTGGTACGCGTGCGTCTGCCCGGACAACACCTCAGCCACCGTCACCCGCCGGCTGGCCAGACTCGACTCCAGCATTGCATGGAGGATGGCAACGGCTCGCAGACCCGTCGCACCGTCCACCTCAGGAGCACGCCCCAGGCGCACGGCCTCGGCGAAGTCATGTATCTCCGCGGCAAGAAGCTTGCGGTCGGTGACCGGCCCCTCCAGCGTGTAGCTCGTTGGTCGTTCGCCGAAGAGCTTCGTCTCGATCGCGTTGAGCTGGTAGTCCGGCAGGACGGCCAGCAGCGCCTCCGGGGTCAGCTCCTCACGACCCCGTTTCAACACCACGGGCCTTCCCGAGCGGTCGCCCGATTGGCCCAGGGTTCCTTCGCTGCCCAGGATCAGGCGCCGGTAGGCCGTCTCTCCAGCGCTGGCGTAGTGCGAGAGCCAATGCCCTTGCGTGCCCGAGGCGAACTGCAGGAGCGCACAGAGGCAGTCCGGCGCGTCCGCGACGACCTCGACTTCCTTGCCGTCGAACTCTTTGCCGCTACGCTGCGACTGAACAAGCTGCGCCTGTGCAACCACCGACTCAAGGGGCCCCAGCAGCATCTCCAGTGCATAGCCGCTGTGAATCGGCACATCCAGCAGGATGCCGCCCATAGCCAGACGGTGACGCCAGGCCGTCGCCAGGATTCCCCCACCGGCGCTGATCTGGGTCTGGATCGCCAGGTGCGGGGTGCCGATCAGACCGGCCTCGAGACATGCCTTCGCCAGCCGGTTCATGGGATCCCGTCGGTTGTTTTCAGCGACCGCCAGAACCCGCCCGGCCTCGGCGGCAGCCTCGATCATCCGCTGTCCCCGGGCCACAGTCACCGCCAGCGGCTTCTCGCACAGGACATGAAGGCCCGCCTGCACCAGCCTCACAACAAGCTCATCATGCGAGCGCGGGTCGGTGACGAGGTCTACGGCGTCCAGGGCCACCTTCCCACCGATCGCTTCCTCCAGGTCAGTGAACACCTGCGGCACGTAGCCCAGCAACTCCGAGGCTTCCGCCGCAACCTTCTCAGCGTACTCTCGGCGCACATCGCAGAGGGCTGCCAGCCTCACGGTGCCCGGTGCAACCCGCTCCAGCTCACCAAGCCCGCGCAGATGCCGGGCGCCCATCATCCCGCAGCCAACCAGCAAGAGCTTCAGGGGCTCCATGTCAACTCACCTCAGGCCTTGTGCGCGTCGCGTGCTGCGTTGAGCATCTTCACGTACTCGCGCATCCAGGGCGCGTTGTCATGGAAAGTGCGGGCAGTAACGATGTTGCCGTCGACAACCACCGGCTGGTCCACATAGGTCGCGCCGCACACCTCGGCGTCGAAGCGGCACTTGGCCACCGTCGTAACCGTACGTCCTTTGATGACGCCTGCCTTCGCCACGATCTCGATGCCATGACAGACCGAGGCGATCGGCTTGCCCGTCTCTCCGAAGTGCCGCGTGATTCGCATCAGGTCCTCGTCGTAACGGATGTACTCGGGGGCCCTGCCGCCGGAGATCACCAGACCCAGGTACTCGTCCTCGCAGACGTCGCGGAAGGCGATGTCGGAGGCAAACACATAGCCCTTTGACTCGACCGTGATGTCCCAGTCCGGCGCCCCGTCATGTTGAACGAGATGGTATGGGCGTTCTTCCGGAGCGGCAACAAGCACTTCGTAGCCTTCCTCCTGCAGACGGTAGTACGGGTAGAGCGTGTCTGTGACCTCCGCTGCATCGCCGATCACCAGAAGAACCTTAGGCATTGCTGTTCTCCTCATGTACGTTGTGGACGTATACCTGTTTCCTCGCGCGAAACAGTTCTTCCTTCAGACTTTGTCAGGATGTGCTACCCACACCACCGGCAGCGGCACCTAGGGCGCGGCGAACACCCGCAACTCCACCAGGTGCACGCTCGGGTTGGCGCTGTTGTGCAGCAGGTTGATGCGGACGAACCTGGCCTCGCAGGGCGCAAACCGATGCAGATTGCCCTCTGCACCTGCCGCCTTCGTGTTCTTGCTCATGTCTGCGACCTGGGCCCAGGTCTTGCCGTCCGGAGACACCTCCACCGTGTACTGATAGTACCGGCCATCTCCCCAGTACGTGAACACCTGCACGCGGTCGATACGGGTCGGGCGCTGCAGGTCGACCTCAAGCCATCTCGGCGTCGGTGGTCCGGCGAACCAGGCCGAGGCATCTCGGTCATAGGCGTTCCCATCAACCGCTCGCTCCGGCCGACGGTCACCTTCAGTTCCCCCGTTCGTCCGCACTGGCTTGCCCACGGCAATGCCAGTCGCCTCAGGTCCCCAGCGACGGGCGAACTCGCTCTTGCGCTCCTGGTCGGTGAGCATCGACGGCGCCACCACCGGCAACGGCTTGTTGCCGGCCTTCACGTACTCCGCATACCGGCGCCGGTACTCGCGCTTGTAGTCCTGCACCACCGTGTCATAGCTCAGAGGCGGCAGGTCGCGTCGCGTCCATCGCAGATTCACCCGCGTGGCGTCCGAGCTGAGCACGATCGTGTCTCCCCGGCGTCCGGCGGTAGTGGCATCCGTCGTGAAACCTTGCAGGGCCACGAAGTAAGGCACATGCACCACGATCTCCGCCGGCGCCGTCCGGAATCGCGGATGGATCGTCAGGAACGCGCCGTCCTCAGTGAAGCGCAAGGTAGCGCTCACTTTGCCCATCTCGGTGGGCATATCCCGGAAGGAGACTTCCTGCCCCGGCACTGCCCAGGCCGGCGAGATCACTGTGAACAGGTGCAGCTCCCGGGGCCCCAGGCCACCCTCTCCCCCGCGCTCCTGAATCAGCATGTTGCGCAGCAGATTGTTGATCTGTGCCGCGCACCAACCGTGGGGTGTGTAGTTCCCGCCGACGTCTCGGTTGCCCCAGGGCTGAGCCCCGAGCTCAAAGCCCTCTTGGCAAGAGCCCGTGTGCGCAAGCATGGCGTAGAAGTCGCGCAGGGCCTGCTCCTGCTCGCCGCGGTAGATGTGGTTCTGCGTTACATTCGTGGTCAGGTACTGATGCAGCCCCGACCCGTAGGTCATGATCCCCTCGCGGTACTTGACCGTGTGCATGCGCTCGAGGGTCGTCGTGATTCGCGGGTCAAAGGGGTCCATTACCTCCGCCGGGAACACGCCCAACAGGTTGCCCCAGTCGTTCCCGCCCTTCACATCGAGGCCGGGTGGGATGTAGCCGTCCTTGCCGCACACGTCGCTGATTCTCTTCTTCAGCGCGGCCAGGTAGTCGTCATACTCGGCACGGAACTCTCGGGCATCGGCCTCCTGTCCGGTCGCCTGCGCTAGACGCACGGCGGTCCGCAGTCCCAGCAGCGCCCAGAAGTTGTGCCCGGTGTAGCGGCCCTCGATCCCCTCATTGTCGTGGGCATTGGTCGGGGGCATCAGGTGGTACTGGTCGGCGGCACGCGTCTTCCTCAGCCACTCCACCGCCGGCGGGAAGTGCGGGTACACCTTCTTCGCCCAGTCGAGGTCACCCGTCAGCAGGTAGTGGTCGCCCAGCGAGTACAGCGCCTGTCCGTAGCCGTCGAGCTGGCCACCCTGAGAGGAGAAGAGGCCATTCTCGCCCTGGAACCGCCGGAAGTACTCCAGGCATCTCTCCGCAGATCGCGTATGGCCCCAGACGTCATAGCTGCGCACGATGTAGGCGCTGTCACGCAGCCAGAAGCTGTCGTACTGCAGCTCATTGACCTTCTGCACCCAGGCGCCGTCGGGCTGCTCGTCGATGGCGATGAGGTCATACACCAGGCTTGCCCGGTGGGTGTCCAGGACCTTGGCCTCAGGAATCCTCACCTGCGCACCCTTGGCGAGTTCGTCGTGCCAGAAGGCCACAGTCTGACGCCGGTACTCGTCGTAGTCGGCCCGCTGCAAGGCCTTGACCTGTGCCGCGTCATCGGCGGGCACGGGCACCAGCGGCATCCGGAAGTAGTAGGTCCGTACCCCACGTGGTCCGAGGTCTGAGGGGTAGCTGAACAGACACACCTCGGCACGTTCGCTCACGTCATACTCGCGCCCGACGAAGGGCTTCGTGTAGGGCACACCTGGCACCGCTTCGCGCTGCGCACCAGGCTTGAACCAGCAGACCACCTTCCCGTCGCGCACCGCGGTGTCCTCGGTCATCTCATAGCGCCAGTCCGGTGAGAAGCCGCCTGAGGCCATCCGGTCGCAGCGGTGGTCTCCCCCGGTGAAGCGCAGGGCGGCCGTCAGGTTACTCGCCGCAGGCTGGTCGCTGGTGTTGCGAACCTGCACACGCACGAAGTTGATGGTGTTCGAGGTCGGCCGACCGTCCAGCGTCGCAGCGAAGGCCTCCACCTCATAGGCAACCGGGCCGTCGAAGAAGCTCCACGAGACGATCGGGAGCCAGCCCTCCGCGAGCTGCTTGACGCGACCCATCATCGGCACTCGCTGCGGGCCGCAGAAGAAGCCTAGCTCCGCCGCGCCGGTGTACAGCGCGCCATCAAAGGTGATCTGGGTGCCCTCGGGACCGCCCAGGACACCAATCTCCGTGCTCGGCTTGGCCAGGTACGAGAACGGCCCATCGCCGTCGATGCTCGGGTCGACCATCGCCGCGAGAACCGGGGACATCACAAGCAGAAGGCAGAGAAGAGTTGGCAGAGCTTTCATCAGGTCCTCCTCTTCAAAGGTAAAGGGCGGGCGAAGCGGGAAGTCGGTTGTAGGTTCTGTTTCCGTTTCCCTACCCGACAAGGAGTCACCTGCGACCGATGCACGCGATCTGCCTCGGCCTCCTCCTCTTCGCACTCACCCCTCACGCCAGGGCGCAGAGCGATCTGCCGGGTCCCTTTCCGTTGCCGGCGCCGGTGCATGCCGTCGTGACTACTCGCAGCGCCGACGGCCAGCCGATCCTGGGCATTCTGCACGGTGGAGGCCTTGATGCGCAGGGACATCTGCGGGGTGCCGCCGTGGCTCTGGCCACTCCAACCGGCACGGTGCTGTGGGATGGCTTCAACCGAGGTCTCCACCCCTGGCATCTGTGCTCTGGCCGTTTCGCGGGCAAGGACGTGCTGCTAGTCGGCGTGCGCAAGACCGCGCCCTTCGACCCGCAGGAAGCGCCTCGTCCCTTCTTGTATACGGTCAAGCCCGGAGGCGCAGGCCTTAGCAAGGTCTGGCTTGGCACTTCCCTTGCCCGTCCCCTGTTCGCGCTCGACCTGGCCGACCTGGATGCCCGCGGCGAGGATGAACTGGTGGCGCTGGAGTACGGTCCCACCGGGCGTCTCTCTGTGGCTGCGTACCGCTGGCGTGGCTTCGGCGTCGAGGGGATTGCGCGTTCTGAGGAGATCGACGGCGCCTGCGAACTGGCGTGTGAGGACGTCTCGGCGAGCCCCGGCAAGGAGGCTGTCGTGCGGACCGCCAGGGGCGGCCGCTATACCTTCCTCGCATACCAGCTACAGGGCGAAGAGCTAACCGTGGTTGCGCGAGTGGCCGTAACGGTCGGGGAAGGGCCGGTCCAGTGGCGCCTCGTCGCTCGCAGCGAGACCGACCCCGGTGGTATCCTGATTCAGCGAGGCGCTGTGCAGCGCCTGCTCCGTTTTGTATCACCCTCGTAGAACCAAGGTCCGCACACGCGAAGGACCTGCCGTCCCTGGAGCGGCAGGTCCCTGTCACACTTTCGTCTCTCCGGTATCCTACCCAGCGCCGTCGTACTAGCGCCGGGGTGCAGGCCGTGGTACAGTCCCTTGCCCGCCCTGACCGGGGGGCGGTGTCGGACTGCCTCACGTGCCGCCCGAAGTGGAGGTTGAGGCTCCGATCCCACTCGCAGCCTGTAGGGCCCTGGCGCGTTCCGTCTGTGCAGCGTCCTGCCAGGCAAGTGCAACCGCCAGCAGGACGAAGGCCAGCACGAGGACCAGGACAATCAGGGCTCGGCGGTCCTCCACAGCACTCCGTCCACCACGCGTTGCGTGCGGAGGGTTTGTGGCGGAGGAGAAGGGCAGCGCGGACGCGCCACACTTGGCGCAGACCGCGTCACCCGGTCGGATTGTCTCACCACACTTGTCGCATCTCATCGCGTCACCTCCCCGCCCTCCACGCGCAGTGGATGTCCAGTGCCCGGCTGAACACCAGCACCTCTGCCTCGCCGCACATCGTGCCTTGCTGTCCTATTGGACGTCGCCCGACGGACTCCTGCTTTCTGCGACCCGGCCGAGGCGCTCTGCAGCATGTTCACCGGCAAGGTAGCCCGTCGTGAAGGCCGCCTGCAGGTTGTAGCCGCCCGTGTCCGCGTCCAGGTCGAGCACTTCGCCGCACAGGAACAGGCCGGGGGCAATCCGCGACTCCATCCTACGCGGGTCCACTTCCTTCAGTGAGACTCCACCTGCGGTCACGATCGCCGCCGCAATCGGTAGCGGACGCTGGATGTTGAACCGCAGCGACTTGAGCTGCTGCAGGATCCGTTCTCGTTCGGCCGCCGTGATCTGGTGCCCGGGCTTGTCGCCAGGAAGGCCGAGCAGTCCCAGCAGTGGCTCGATCATACTGTGGGGGACGAGTTCGGCCAGCAGGCGCCGCAGAGTCCTCCGACTGAACTGGTCGAAGTCACGCTGCAGCCGCTGCCGAAGCTGCACCGGGTCCAGGGCCGGCTTCAGATCGATCGAGACGCTCACCGGGCCCTCTGCCAGCGCATCGGCGACCGCCAAGCTCATGAGCAGCGTCACCGGGCCGCCAATCCCGAAGTGCGTCAGCATCATCTCCCCCATCCGGCTCTCGATCACCGCTCCCCTGGGGCGCCTTCCGGGGATGCCGCGTCCGCAGTCGGCAGTCGGCGTCTGGCTGACGTCGATCTGCTCGGCCCGACCCCGGAAGGCCGTCAGTCGCACATTGCGCAGACTGAGGCCTTGCATCGACTTGGCCAGCGCCACTTCCTCCACCGCCAACGGCACGAGCGCGGGTCGCAAGGGCGCCACCCTGTGTCCAAGGCTCTCGGCGAAGCGGTAGCCGTCGCCGGTCGAGCCAGTGCCTGGATAGGAGGCACCGCCGGTGGCAAGGATGACCGTCTGAGCCTGCAGGCTCCGGGCACCGGTCTGCAACTCGAAGGCCGCAGGTGCGGGACGGTCCTTCCCGCCTTCCTCCTCAGACCCGAGAGCGCGGATGCCCGTCACTGACACGTCCGTGCGTAGGGTGACGTGGCCGGCTTGCAGGTACCTTTGTAGTGCCGCAACCACGTCGGTGGCGTCGTCGGAGACGGGGAACACCCTTCCGCCACGCTCCGACTTGGTCTCGAGTCCATGCCGCTGGAGCAGCTCAAGGAGGCCGTCGCGGAAGAACCGCCGGAAGGGTCCCTGGAGGAACCGACCATTGGGACCGTAGGCCTGCAGGAAGGTCTCCAGGGCCGCAGTGTTGGTGAGGTTGCAGCGGGTCTTGCCGCTGATGAGGATCTTGCTGCCCAGTCGCGGCATCTTCTCCAGCAGCAGCACGTGTGCCCCTAACTCGGCAGCGCGCCCGGCGGCGATCATCCCGGCAGCGCCGCCGCCAACCACGACCACCTCCCACGGACGGCCAACCGGTGGCTCCTTCTCCCTGACTGACGGCCTGCGTGAAGTACCGGGGGCAGGCCGGTGGGCCTGCCCCTTTGATTTCCGCGGACGCCGACGATCTGGCGGTCCGGAGGGTCTGCGTCTTGTCGTATCCATAGAGACTCCAGAAGCAGCACCTAGGCTGCCAGAACCCTTACGGCACCACGAAGCTGCCGGTCCAGGCGGGCATCGCCGGGGCCTTCCCGGCGCCAAGCATCTCGATCCACTTCTCGTCGGTGAGACGATCGCTCACCGGCCACTTGAACTCATAGTACGACATCACGCCGCCTTTGGCCAACTGAAGCCCGCCCCTGGGTCGCGGCACAACCACATAGATCCGCTGAGCCCTGCCGACGCCGACTTCAAGACAGCTATCGAAGCTCGTGTGAACATCGGCGATTGTCGCCATCTCACGGTCGGCCTCATTCTGGATCTGGAACCAGTTACTCATGCCCTGACCGCCCTCGATGACATCGAGAGTGAGCCGCTCCAGCTCTCCCCCAAAGAACTGGATGCGCGCGTACTCCTCCTTGGTCAGAGCCTGGTTCTGCAACTCCTTCTCGGCACAGGTCTTCAGGAACATCAGTGTGTCCTCGAAGCGGCCGTAGGCCTCCGACAGGTTGTCGGGAAGCAGTTCCCGCTGTTTGAGCCCGTCGCGGGAGAGCGCCGCCAGATACGCCAGACGACCGAACACCTCCGGGTAGGGCTCCACGTACCCTTCCACCATGGTCGGTTCAGCGGCCCCAAGCTCCGCACCCGAAGGCTTGCCATACAGGATCGTGTCGTGTCGGAGCTGCGCCCAACTGCCCTGTGCCGTCACTAGCTCCTTATCGAGCCAGGCAGAGCTGCGCATGAAGGTTGGGTAGCCCTCGCCCTTCTCGGCAAACAGTGGCTGCAGCGAGTGCAGCCAGCCCCAGTACAGGGTCGACCACCACTTGGACTCCGGCGTCTCGGCGAACTCCTGCTTCAGCGCCTCAAGCTGCTGTGTGTACCGATCGTACCGGTTCTGCTTGAAGGTCTCCACCAACAACTGGCGCGCCCTTCCGGAGCCAAGGACGGCCATCACATCCAGCCCCATCGGCCAGTAGCGAGGGTCGTCATCGGAGGAGACGGCGGGCCACACCAGCTTCTGCATCGCGTAGGAGTCGGGGATGAACCGCTGGCCCATAACCCGGAACTCGCGACCCTGGGGCGGTGCCGCGATCTGCTCGAGGTTGCCCGCACTATCCGCCTCAAGGAAGGCCGGCGCAATTCGAGGAGCCGGGAGCTTCGTCCGAGCCTCGGCCAGGAAAGTGTCTAGCTTCGCCCGATTTGCCAGAGCCGTGAGCGGCACTGCCTTGCCGAAGACCTGTCCGGCGATCGGCAGGTAATCGCGCCAGGTAAGGTCGTCGGCTCCGCCGACACAGAAGTTGGTCGGCTCGTAGATCCGGTCCCAGAGACCGGCTCCCCACTCGTTCGCACCCATCATCCGAGTGATGAGCAAGGCCTGCAGCGTGTGTACCCTTGCCAGGTTCTCGTTGTCGCGCAGCGGGTCCAGAGTGAACCCGAGGGTGCCGTACCACATCATACCCTTGAAGTACTTCCCGAGGGCCTCGCCCCGAGTGTAGTGCCCTCGCGGAACGAACTGGTCGTAATGCACCGTCCGCTGCATCAACTCCGAAGGCGCACGACCCGCATGGGCGGCTATCTTCGGCAGCTCAGCCTTGGCCCAGGCAATCACTTCGGCCTTCCGTGGCACCTCGGCGCTGACCCCGGGTTCCTGACCCGTCAGCAGGTTCCGAGCCACCAGGAAGTAGGCCAGATTCCGAGCCGCGGCATCCTGGAGCATCCCCGGCGGCGCCTGCTGCAGATCGCGCACCGCCAGTCCAGCACAGAGCTGCGTCAGCTCCGTGGCATACTTGATCAGATAGCCCTTCTCAATCGTACGCAGGCTGAAGTCAAAGAAGATGTGGTAGGCCTGCAGGACCGAATCGACGGTGATGAAGTTCGGCATCGGTCCCTTGTCAGAGTCGTCACCATACTCCTCGTACAGCAGGAACATCTGCTCAGCCTCGTCCGGGATCACGACGAAACCCCGGCGCGCGAGAGCCTCCCGCTGAGCCGTCGAAAGCTGCGAGGCCTTATCGAGGTCACGCACCCCGGTAAGGTCCGCCGGGATCGCGTAGCCCGCCACCTTCGGGGTCACTTTGGACTCGTAGCGACCAGGCAACGCAGCGTGACAGAGGCTGGTAAGGACACAACACAATGCGGCCAGGGACAGACCTCGCATGGCGTTCTCCCTCCTGAGACGGGTACGGGACCACCCTCGTGGAAAGCTGGAGACTACCGACACACTGGGTTACCTATTCGACGCAGACGCCGCTATGCCTGCCAGGAACCGGGCACAGTGTTGCCGCCGAGGTGCCCCGATGCGCGGGCACCCGGGACCCTTCGCAGGGCGCGGCTAGACGTCGTCCGAGGACATGGGCGGGGTGTTGATGCGCGGCGTCTCGCGACTGTAGTCGTAGTAGTAGTAATAGTAGTAGTAGTCGCTGGCGCTCAGACGCAGCTTGTTGAGGATGACGCCAAGGATGTTGCCGCGAGCATTCGTGATGAGCCGAATAGCCTCGCTAAAGGCCTCGCGGGTAACCTGCCCGGCCTCGGCGACCAGAATCGTCCGGTCGATCTTGGAGGACAGGATCACGGCGTCAGTGAGGACGATCGCAGGAGGCGAGTCGAAGATGACCACGTCGGCGTGGTTCGCCAGTTCGTCGATGAGGCGCTGCATCGCAGCCGAGTCCAGCATCTCGGCCGGATTCGGCGGCAGTGGACCGCTGGCAACGAGACGCAGCCCCTCAACGTGCGTATCCTGAACCACATCGTCGATGGTCGACTCCCCGACGAGGATGTTGGTCAGACCGCGCGTCGACTCACAGTGGAATAGCCGGTGCAGCGATGGACGTCGCAGGTCGGTGTCCACCAGCAGCACGCTCTGGCCGGCTTGCGCGAAGACCACGGCGAGATTGGCCGCCGTCGCACTCTTGCCTTCACCCGCACCGGCGCTGGTCACAAGGAATCGGCGTGCAGGCTCATCCAGCAGCGAGAAGTTGATGTTGGACCGTAAGGTCCGGTACGCTTCAGCAGGTGGACTTTTCGGGGCAATGATGGTGATGAGGTCCTCGGCGCCCGTCTCCAGCAGCGGCACCATACCCAGGAAGGTAGTGTCGGTCTCACGCGTGATGTCCTCGGGTGCGTGAATGGTATCGTCCAGGGCCTCCAGCACCAGCGCAAGGGCAATCCCGGTCACGAGACCCAGGACGCCCGCGAAGAGCAGACCTCGGCTTACGGAGGGGCTCACGGAGGTCGCTCGGGCAGCGCTGTCCAAGATCATCGCCGTACCGCCCTTGGCCTCCTCCTGCAGCCGCTTGGACTCCAGTTCGCGCAAGACACGGGCTCGCGTCTCAGTCAGCAGCTCGGCGCGCGACTTGAGCTCCTCCATTCGGGCCAGGCGATTCGGGAGCCGGGAAGCCTCGACCTTCGCCTTGGCCAGGGACTGCTGCAGCGCCGACACACGACCCATCAGGTCCGCCTCGCGAGCCACGAGAGCGTCGCGCTGCTGAGCGAAGGTCGTTGAGCCGGCACCCATCGTCCCAAAGGGAACCTGTATGGTGGCGGGCCCCGCCGCAATCTGCGACTTCAGCGAAGCCACCCGTTCCTCAAGCGTACGAACAGCCGGATGCGACTCCTGGTACCGAGTGCGCAACTCGGCAAGCGCAATCTCGGCGCCGATGAGCTGCTGACGCAGGGCGCCAATCGTGGGGTTCGGAATCGTCTGCGTGCCCTTGCCCGCGCTCCTTGCCCTGTTCACCATGCCGTCGACCGCCTGGACCTGGGCACGCGTGGCAGCCAGTTCAGCCTCGGCGGAGGCGATGCTGCCCTCGACCATGCTGAGCGTCTGCGCGGTGCGCTCAGCCCCGGCATCCGCCGTGAAGACCCCCGTCATGTTCTGGAAGGCGGTGATGTCTTGCTGAGCCTGCCGGAGTTGGTCCTCGGTCTTGCGCAGCGTCTCTTCGAGGTACTCACGAGCCCGGCGATCCTGCTCCTGCCGGAAGTCGGTGTTCATCAGCAGGAACTGCTGGGCGGCCTCATTGGCAAAAGCGATGGCGTTTCTCTCACTGGAGGAACTGGCGCCAACGCGAATCCGGTCCGGCGGCATCGGGGTCGCGGTGAGCGCCGTCTGAACCTCGGCCATGTCAGTGACTATGCGCTCGCCGGACTTCTTGTCCTTGAGTGCCACAGCCACTTTCCCGGCCAGTTCGCCGCTGGTGACCATGCTCGCCTGCGTCTCAAGCGCGAGCTGATCTCCGCCGGCGACTCCCGCATTGGGATCCGTCAGCCAGACGACCCCGGCGGGCTTCTGGCGAACGAGGATGAGGCTACTGGCCTCGAAGGTCTTGGGGTAGGAGACTGCGTAGAGGCCGCCGATCAACATGGCGGCAAGACCGACGAGCACAATGAACCACTTCCGCTTCTGGAGAATTCGGAAGTAGTCCCGTGCATCGAAACGGGGCGTCGTGCTTTGCATGCAGATGAGTCCCCGTTAGTTCCCGTCGGTCAGGGCGACCGCAGCGCTCTGAGGCGGCCTGCAAGCAGTCCAGAGCGCCAGAGGGTAATGCGTAGACCGGCACCAGGCCACAGGCATGCCGGCCGAAGACCTCTCCGTCGCTGCCAGGAGACGGCCCCGGCAGCGACAATCCAGCGGAAAGTATAGCAGCGCCCAGAGGGGGTGTCAATTCTGCAGCAAACGCGCCCTGCGGGCTGCACACGGGCTCAGGCCCCCGGTTGCCACGACCGAACATATCCCTCACGAACGACGCCGACACAAGCGCTCCTGGCGGACGAGGGTCGCCGCCGCCCTTCGAGAGCAGGGAAAGGGCCGCGGACTATTCGACTCCGCGGCCCCGTGCAGACCTTCAGTGCGCGACTGCGATTCAGCCGGCCCGACGTCGACGTCCCAGGAGGATCGCTGCCAGGCCAACGCCGAAGAGCGCCCAGGTTCCGGGCTCCGGTACGCACTCCGTGGCCGTATGCCAGCTGTCAATCGCGAAGAAGTCGTTCGCGGCGATGTTCACCAGCAGCGTGGCTTCTTCCCATTCCGGGTTCCGCATGATCTGGCCGTATCCGTCGTCTGCGAGCCAGCCGTCACTTTGCTGGATCGGTCCCGGGAAGGCATAGTAGAGCTTCTTGACCTCGAAGCCTGGCTGGGGCGTAAGGAGTATGTCGACGGCGGTGTTCTGAGTGCCCTGAAGCCAAATCAGCTCAGACCAGACGTCCTTCCTGAGGTTGTTTAGGGCGATGTTGTCCAAGTGCCAGGTCAGACTGATCTGCCGCGCAGTCCCGCTCCCCCTGTTGTCGAAGAAGAGGATGCCGGTACGGCTTGAGCCCAGCAGAAGATCGGTTGGCAGCCACGAGTACTCACCGTTGATCTGCAGCCAGTCCGAGGCGTACAGGGCGGCGTCGTGTGTCCCTTCGAGGCCGTAGTTCACGCCGGGTAGCAGATCGCGAGCGGAACCGTTCACTGGGTCGACCGGCCAGTTGCTTGGGTTGGTGGCGAAGTCGATCATCGCGTTGCGTTGATAGGGGAAGGCAGTGTACCAATCGTCGGCATGCGCGTAGGTCTCGGCTGCGTAGATGAAGGGCACGGCCCTTGCAGCGGGGCTGAGAAGCACGAGGAGCAACATCATGACGACGCACGGCGCGCGCCTTACCATCGGAGCTCTCCCTCTCACCCGGCAGACATGCGAGACCGATTGTCCTAATGCTACACGATAGCGGAACAACTAGCCATCACATATAGTATCACGCCAGACCATCTTCTGTCAATACCCACACGTCGAGGTACCACCTGCGGGGGTACGGTAACAAACCCCTGAAACGGCGCGGCTACGGGAAGGATTCCGTACCTCGGGCGGCGCATTGTGTGACGAAGAGCCCGCCACCCGGGAGGTACCCATGCAGTCCCGCCTGCGTATCGTTCTGATCCTCACCGTACTGGGAGGCGCTCTCGCCTTCCCCGTCGCAACTCAAGCGCAGACTGGCCCTGCTACCGTGGTGCTTGCTCCTGTCTCAGAGCGCCAGCTCACCGAGCCTGGTCTGGTGTCCCGTGAGCAGAGCGCTCGGTTCAGCTTTGGGCCCATTCCCTACTCCATCTCCTACCGCGTCCGCGTCGACAAGAACCGCAACGTCATCGTCCCTTCCGAGGGCTACCTCGGAATGCCGCTGCCGACCTCCTGCAACTGGTACGGCGGCGGTTTCCTCACGGTGACACTCAACGGCCAGGATATCGGCATGACACCGGCCGGCAGCGTGATCGTCTCACAGACGGGATCGCAAGCCATCCTCGACCTGGTCTGGCACCACGCGATCGCGACGGTGCGAGTCCGCTTTGTCGGACTGCCCGGGCGCGACCGGCTCTACTGCGAGATATCCTTTGACCCGAAGCAGGAGATCAAGTCCCTTGCCCTCGGTCTGCGCTGCTACCCGAGCTTCTTCACTTCCTGGTACAAGCGAGACGGTGCTCGTCTCATCCAGACGCCCACTGCTACGATCCGCCAGGGAGAAGCGGCCAAGCTCCCAGCTCGCGATCAGTGGTGGGCACTCTATTCCGACGACGTTTTCGACGTGGCCAAGGGCGAGGGTGAGGGGCCCTGCGCGATGATGTACCTACCCGGCCAGCCCTCCGAGGTCAACTATGCGCCGGGGAGCTATGCCGTGGACACCACCCTCGTCTACCCGGCCTCAACGCGCCAACTTCGCCTCGCCTTCTGGGACCTCAAGGGTTCCACCAATGCCGAGGCGTTGGCGCGCATGCAGGCCGAGGCAGAGACGACTCGGCAGGAGCTGGAGCAGACCGACTTCACTCCGGAGGTGGTCCGCTCCTTCGATGTGGCGGCGCTCCAGGCCGAAGTCGATCGCGCCCTGGCCTCACCGGAGATCCGCAGGACTCTTGGCAGCCGCCTCAGTGAGGTGGAAGCCTGGGTGACCCGCTATGGTCCTGCGCTCAGGCAGCGCGACGCCAATCCCGGCATCGAGGCCGAGGAAACCTTGCTGCAGTCGCTGCAGACCTACCAGTCCTTCATCTGGGAAGTGCGACTGGCCGAGCTACTCTCTGAGTTGTGATACTCTCGGGAAGCTTGCCTTGCCCCTGGAACCACGGGGCGAGGTGTCCCATCCCTGCAGGCAGTTCACGGGAATGGAGGCTCCATATGCACAAGCTTCATCTGATGGTGGCGGTCGTGGGTGCGCTGGCGACCTTTCCGGGCTGGTGCCAGGATGCGGTCGAGATCGAGGAGAACCACGCTCTCAGCCTCGACCTTCCCACACCGCACACCGACTGGGCTCAGCCCTACGCCGGCGGGAAGACCCGGGTGCTGTTCATCAGCAACGCTCGCGGTACTGAACCCCGCGAGGCCGTCGAGCTGATGCAGCGCTTCGACCTCGACCTGCAGAGCGTCTACTGGGCTCGGATCGTGGACACCACCAACGAGCAGTGGCACGGCGGCGAACTGGGCGAGAAGCGCCTTCTGCGCCTCCTCGCGCAGAAGTGGGACTGCTTCGTCTTCTTCCATATCCCCCTGACCAACATGAGCGCACAGCAGCAGTACCTGCTCCTCAAGGCGGTCACCGAGGGCGCCGGGCTGGTTCTCGTCGGCGTGGATGACAAACGTGTCCTCAAGCCGATCAACCAACTCAGGGAGATCCCGACCTTCCTGACTCCCGGGCCGGTCGGCGATGCCTTCCTCGTGGGCAAGGGTCGTGCACTCCGCCTTCCGCACAGACCGCAGATCGACTACTACGAAGGCTGGGAGACTGACTACGACTGCTGGCAGGAGCGCCTGGGACGCGCCGTCCTGTGGACCGCTCACAAGGACCCCGCAGCGGCCCTGGGTCTTGCGCTGTCCGAGCCGAAGCTGGATCGTGCCGCACAGGGCAAAGTAACCGTCAACCTGTCGGGCAGGCTGGTCGGCGAGAAGCCCATGCTGCATCTGTCTCTGCGTCGTGGGCCGGACGCTCCCTACCAGTTCCCGGTTCGCGAAATGGCACCCGGCACCCCGGTCGAGGTCGCCCTTCCGACACTTCCAGCAGGAACCTATCATGTCGACGCCAGGCTGATCAGTCAGGTGGGAGTCGAGGCCTGGGCCACCGTACCCTTTGAGGTCACCTCGGGGCGCACCGTGAAGGAGGTCGCTCTGCAGCAGACCTGGGGTGAAGTCGGTGACCACCTTCAGGGAGCAGTCTCACTGCAGGGGCGTCCTCTCGAAGGTGAGCTCCTGCGGATCCGGCTGCTTGACCCCGCCCGGCGCGAGTTGATGCGCAAGGACCTCCTGCCTTCACACGAGAAGGCCGAGTTCGACTTTGTGCTCCAGGACTGGATGCCGATGCTGGTCACGGTCGAGGCTCAGCTTCGTGACCGCACGGGCGAGGTCGCCGGCGCCTACCGCTACTTCAACGTCACCAGGCGCAACCGCGGGCACTTCAACTTCCTGATGTGGGACTTCCCCACCGACACTATGGCGCCCTACGTCCTCCGCAGCCTGGCCGACACCGGCGTTACCCTGATGCTGAACGGGAACCCGGCACCTCCCCTCACGCTGGCCGCCAACAACCTCAGCTACGTGCCCTACACGACCAGGGTCGTGTCCAAGCTCAATGCAGACGGTATCATGCAACCCTTCTGCTGGAACGACCCGAAGGCGGTGAAGGACCACGTCACGAAGCTGGCGGAGAAGTACCTGCCTTCCCGTCAGCATGGGGTTTTCGTCTACTCTCTGGGCGATGAAGTAGACACACGCGGCTGCTGTCTGTCGCCTTACTGCGCCGAGGCTTACCGGGCCTACCTCCAGGAGAGCTACGGCACGCTGGAGGCGCTCAACCGGTCCTGGGGCACTGCCTTCGCCGACTGGACCGAGGTCGGGTTGTCGAAGGCTGGCGACAACGAGGAGGCAAGCTCCCTCAACGCCAAGGACTACCCCCGCTGGTTCGACCGTCAGGCCTTCAAGTCATATAACATGGTTATGTTTTGCCAGAAGTACGCCCAGGCCTACTCCGCCATCGACCCCCAGGCCCGCACAGGCTTTGAGGGTGCTGGACGCTTCGAGGCCGGCGACGACCTTGACCTGATCGTCCGCGAGAACGCCTTCTGGTCGCCCTACCCGGGGACTGCCGACGAGGTGATCCGCTCGATCGCGCCGCCGGGGTACCCTCACTCGAACTGGATGGGCTACACGAAGGACGCAGACTCGCTGCTGTCCAAGTACTGGCGGATGGTCACACGGGGCATGGACTCCGTGTGGTGGTGGCGCTGGGACGGCATCGGGCGTTTCCGGGGTTGGCTGTCACCAGACCTGAGCCCCTGGCCGGCAGTGGATGACATCCTGCGCGACACCCAGATGATTCGTGACGGCCTCGGTGACCTGCTCCTGCAGAGCACCATGCTCGACGACGGGGTTGCGATGCTGTACTCATACCCTTCCACCTTCGCCCACAAGCTCGGCGACGGTGGTACTTTCGGCGGCTACGAGGCCACTCACTCGGCCACCCACCAGGCTCTGCGCGACAAGGGCCTGCAGTTTCGCTATGTCACCGACCGCATGCTCAGGCTGGGTGAGTTCGACGGTCGACGATACCAGGTGCTCCTCCTGACCCGGGCCGAGGCCATCGGCGACCGTGAAGCCGAGGTGATCCGGCAGTTCGTGGCCGACGGCGGCACGGTGATCGCCGACGTGCGCCCGGGCATCTACGACGACCACTGCAAGCCCCGGGCGGCAGGGGTCCTCGATGACCTGTTCGGCATCAAGCGAACCGCTTCGACACCAGCCACCAGGGCCGACGTGGAGGTGCCGGGGACCAAGCTCGCCGGCGTTCCGGTGGATACCTCGGTCAGCCTGGCCGACGGGACGGCGGCTGCCGTGGTCGGCGGAGCACCGGTGCTCATCTCCAAACAGTCCGGCAAGGGCAAGGCCATCCTGCTGAACTTCGTTCCGGCGACTGCGGCGACGTCCGCTAAGTCTGCCTCGGGCGTGGCTGACCTTCAGGCCAACTTCCTGGGACGTCTCCTGGAACAGGCCGGCGTCAAGCCGCTCATCAATCTGGCCGACGCAACCGGCAAGCCCGTGCGAGGTGTCGAGGTCGTTCGGTGGCGCGACCGGGGAATCCAGATCGTCGCCCTGTTCCGCGAGACTTCGGGCGGCTCACCGGAGACCGTTACGGTCAGCCTTCCCGGTGCTCGCTACGTGCATGACCTGCGCAACCACAAGACCTTCGGCCGGACGCGGACCTTCACCACTTCGGTCCTCCCCTGCCGTGCAAGCTTCTTTGCGCTCTGCGGCACCGAGATCCAGACGCCCGAAGTGCGTCTGGCCTCGAGCGCCGTTGAGCCCGGAACCGTTGTGAAGGCCAGTGTCACTGTGCCCGGCGCAGAGGGCTTCCATGCAGTCCGGATCCGTCTGAAGTCGGCGGGCACCGAGGCCAAGTGGGCCTCACAGATAGTGCTGGCCGACCGGGGCAACGCCACGGTGCAGATACCCATCGCCTACAACGATCCCGCCGGTACCTACGAGGTGAGTGCCGTCGATCTGTTCTCCAACCAGGCCACCGTGGCGCGCTTTGCGGTTCGGGAACCTGCCGACGCCAACCGGCCCTGACGATGGGAGGGAACATGGTGCGCACACTACCGCTGCTGGTTGCCCTTTTGGCTGTCAACCTGACATCCTGTGTCAGGGCACAAGACGCCTTGGACATCAAGGTATACCCCGCGACGAGAGCCGAGGGAACCATCCATGTCGACGGCGAACTCGCCGAGGCTGCCTGGGCTGCTGCGCCGCTGGTCAGCGGCTTCACGCAGTATGACAAGCCCACGCTCATGGAGGTGCAGACCTCCTTCCGGGTGCTCTACGACGACAACCGCCTGTACTTCGGGATCACCTGCGACGAGCCCCGGATGGACAAGCTCGTGCCCCTTGCCCACGGCAGGGATGCGAAGGAGATCTTCGGGAGCGAGGCCGTCGAGGTGTTCCTTGACCCGACCCACGACCACTCGCACTACTTCCAGTTCGGCGTCAACGCGGCAGGCAGTCTATTCGACGGCCGCGGCAATGACCCGTACTGGAACTCGAAGGCGGTCGCCAAGACCACGCTCGGGAATACGTCCTGGACCCTCGAGCTCGCCATTCCATGGGAGGACCTGGGCGTGCAGCCCAAACAGGGAGAGGTCATCGGCTTCAACGTGGACCGTGACCGCAACCTCCTGAACGCTCGGGAGTGGAGCAACTGGGCCCAACAGAACGCCAACTTCCACGACCCCGAGCGGTTTGCGCACCTGGTTCTGTCACCGACCGCCGAGCAACTCGGCAAGCTCGGACCGGAGCTGCGCAAAGGCGACCGACGCGGAGCGCTTCTGGTGTACGGCCAGGAGGGGTTCTCTCAGGGCAGCTATCGCGTGCTCGCGGAGGAGGCCCTGGCGAAGCTCGAAGCCTACGTGAAGGAGTTCGTGCGGCTGAGCACCCAGGAGACCGACGCGCTGACGCGAAAGGAACTGGAGACGCGGGCAGCTCAGTATCAGGCCGACCTTGCGCAGCTGGCGGAGGCGGTCCGTGGGCCGAAGGCCCTGGACGCAGCCGCCTGGGTCAAGACCGACCTTCGCATCTCACAGCTCATCCATAGCATGGAGTTGAGCATCTGGGACGCCCGACTGGCAGCGCTCCTGGCCGGAATCTAGGTCTGGGCGGCATCCGCCGGGTGTTTCCACTCCAGGACGCTTCAGAACGGAGGTAGCAAACCCTTGAAACGCTGGCAGTGCATCAATTGCGGATACGTCCACAAGGGCCCGGCGCCCCCCAAGGTGTGTCCTAGCTGCGGGGCCCCCTTCACCGCCTTCGTGGAGCTGGACCAGAACCCAAAGGCTCGCTTCCGCCGGATCCAGGTAGTCAGCCCACGCCCGCCGGGCTTCCGCTACGTGATCGTCGGCAACAGCTCGGCCGGACGCTCCGCCGCGCGGGCGATCCAGGCACTCGACCCAAAGGGGCATGTCACCGTCATCTCGGAGGAGCCGACGCCGCTGTACTACCGGCCGCTGCTGCCGGACTACATCGGCGGACTTGACCGCAAGAGCTTCTTCGAGATGGGCAAGGTCACTTTCGACGACTCGGGCCTGGAGCTGGTCTTGGGCGAGAAAGCGGAGCGCCTCGATCTGGAGGGCAAACAGGTCGTCTGCGCCGGAGGACGCACCTTCGCCTACGACGCCCTGCTCCTCGCGACCGGCTCGAACCCGCTGCAGGTTCCGTGGCCGGGCAGCGAGGCCGACGGCATCGCCTACTTCCGCACCTTCGCCGATGCTGAGCGAATCGCCGGTATGATGGCGAAGGCGACCCGGGCGGTCGTGGTCGGCGGCGGCTTACTGGGCCTCGAGTTCGTCCGCGCTTTCCTCGCCCGCGGCCTCAAGATCACACTACTGGTCCGCGAGAACCGCGTGGGATTCCCAGCCCTGGATGAGCAGGGCGGGCCGATTGTCCAGCAAGCTCTGCAGGACCTCGGCGTGGACCTCGCCCTCGAGGAGGAAGTCGACAGCTTCGAGTCCGCCCAGGGCCGTGTGACGGGCGTGAAGACCTCCAGGGGTCGGACGATCCCCTGTGATCTGGTCGGCGTCGCCATCGGCGTGAGACCCCGGATCGAGCTGGCCCGAGAAGCCGGGATCAGCACCGATCGGGGCATCCTCGTTGACGCCCACATGCAGACTTCAGCTCCCGGTGTGTATGCTGCCGGCGATGCCGCCCAGGCCTGGGATCGTGTCTGGGGTCAGCAGCGCGTCAACACCTCCTGGCACAACTCCCAGGAGCAGGGCGAGGCGGCCGGTATCGCCATGGCCGGAGGCGAAGGTGCCTATCCCGGCGCCGTCTCGGCGAACTACCAGTTGGCCGCCGGACTGCCCTTCTGCGCCCTCGGGATCGCCAGTCCGCCCGACCTAACAGGCTTTGAGTTTGAGCGGGACGCTGCCCTGGACAAGCGCACCTATCGCAAGGTTGTGCGCCGCTCCGGTCAGATCGTCGGAGCGGCGCTGATCGGAGACCTGAGCACCGCCGGGGAGATCGAAGAGCAGATCAAGGCGGCCGCCACGGCACCTCCCGAAGGGCCTGTGCCTGAGCCGCCTGCATCAGCCGTGAGCGCTCCAGCACCGACGTCGATACCCAGGGACAGCGGCCCTGAGGCGCCCAGTGAGAGGGGAACCGACATGAAGAAGATGACCGAGCAGTTCATGAAGGATGCCTTCGCCGGTGAGAGCCAGGCACACATGAAGTACCTCAACTTCGCCAAGAAGGCGGAGGAGGAGGGCAAGGCCAACGTCGCCCGGCTGTTCAAGGCCGCCTCCTACTCCGAGCAGGTCCACGCCTCGCGACACCTGTCCGTGATGGAGGGCATTGAGGGGACTGCCGAGAACCTGGCCGCTGCTGCCGGCGGCGAGGGCTTTGAGATTGACGAGATGTACCCGGCCTACATCGCCGTCGCCATCGAACAAGATGAGCCCGAAGCTCAGGAGAGCCTCAACCACGCGATGCAGACCGAGAAGGTGCACAGGGAGCTGTACACGCGGGCCAAGAAGGCCGTGGACGCCGGCGGTGACGCCAACCTCGCCGAGTTGTGGGTCTGCGACTTCTGCGGCTTCACCATGGAGGGCGAACCGCCGGACAAGTGCCCGCTGTGCGGCAACCTGAAGAGGAACTTCGTCAAGTTCTAGTGGTGGTTTCCGTCGACATCCGGTCGGAGGTCAAGGTGGGGTGATCACACCGACCCCGCAGCAGGCAATCAGGGACCTGAGCAGACTACCCGGCTTGTGGTGGCGTGTACTGCGGGCCGGGTACCTGCGTTTCGGGTTTGGCGGCGCCCCGCTTCTGGCAGCCGCTGTCTCCTTTTATGCGGTCATCTCCCTGGGGCCGCTGGTCCTGCTGATTGCCAGCCTCCTGCAGCTCATCCTCGGACCGGGAGGCAACAGCTACCAGTGGCTGCGCCAGGCCCTGAGCGATCTCGCCGGGAGCGCCGTCGATCAGATTCTGCCTGCCGTCGACGGTCTCCTGACGAACCCCGACGCCTACGTCGCCGGGGCGATCAGTCTGGCCATGGTCCTGTGGGGCGGTCATCGGCTGTTCGACACGATCGAGCGTTCGCTGACCGGTATCTGGCCCGGCGGCAGGTTCCGCGGCATTCTGCATCGCAAGCTCGTGTGCCTGACTGCCATGGCCGTCGCCTGCGTGCTTTTGGCGGCCTTCGTGGTGCTCGAGGCGGGTCTCGCGGCTGCAGCGGCCTGGTTGTCACGCTTCCCGCAAGTTGACCGGGCAGCCCTCACCGCTGCACGAACGCCGCTGGTGGTCGTAGGCGAGTTTCTCACCTGCGCCCTCGCCTTCGGGCTGCTCTACAAGTTCATGCCGGTCCAAAAGGTCCCGACCCGAGTTGCCGCTGTCGGAGCCCTCTGGGCTGCCGTGCTATGGGTCGCAGCCTCACCCCTCTTTGCCTTCTCCGTATCGCACACTTACCAGCGAGGTGCGCTCTACGGTGGCCTCGCGGGAGTGGTCGTCTTCAGCTTCTGGGCCCTTCTGGGTGCAGAGGTCCTGATGTTCGGCGCCCACTTCGCCCTCGCTTACGAACACGTCTTCGTCCTCCA
>JBDKVB010000076.1 GCA_039679385.1 Armatimonadia bacterium
GGAAGTGCTCCACGGCAGCAGAGCTTGAGATCACTGTCCTGCGTTAGTGAGCCAGGAGGCCCTGCATCCACTCCCTCACAACGGGGTACTGACTGGCAGGGAAGGCATGCCCCACCCCCGGCATCTCATGAACCGTTGCCTGTGCACCGGCGGCGGTCGCAGTGTCGGCAATCTCGTGGACGCGCTTGATCGACGCGACGCTGCCGGCCATCAGGAGAAGGGGCTTGCCCTTGATGAGGTCGAAGTGCTGCGTGCGGCCGCCACCCTCCACCATGAAGAAGGCAGAGAACCGGCGCGCGATCTCGCCGTCAGACTGGTCGATCAGCTCGCCGGTCATGTGCGCGCCGTTGGAGAAACCGCCGAGGAAACGATGGGCAGGATCGAGATTGGGGACGAGCTCCTCAAGCTTGTCGAGCATGCGCTTGTACAGTGGCCAGGCGAACTTGCCGTCGGCGTCGCGGATGATCAGGGCCGGAGGGGTGTTCGCCGGCGCTGAGGGATCAATGCTCTCCTTGAAGAGCGGGAGAGACACGCAGACGAAGTCCTGCTCCTGGGTGAGTGCCCGCGCCACGCTGGGATTGGAGGCATCGCCACCGTCGCCGCCGTTCAGAGCGATGAGGAGTGGGTGCTTGCGCTGCGGGTCATAGTTGCGGGGCAGGAAGACCGTCATCGCGGCCGGCACGTTCGTCTTGCTCATGAGGGCGTGCAGCGTCGGCGGCATGTCCGGGAACTTGATCGTGAAGCTGGCACCGGGCACCAGGCGAGGTGCAGTCTCGACGACCGGCACACCGGGAGCAGGCGTCACGATCCCGGCATCTCCGAGCATCCTGATCAGGTCCGTGCCCTGCGTCTGGGCAGTGGCGGTCTTGTTGACGGACAGCAGCGTGCCCTTGGCGTCGATGAGGAAGGTCCAGCGTTCGGAGCGGCCGTCCGGCCGGAGACAGCCGTAGGAGCGTGCCACTGCGCTGTTCGCATCAGCCAGGACCGGGAAGCCGTACTTGCCGGCCTGACCAAAGGCGACCGTGACGCCAAGTGGAGCGGTGCTGCAGCCGAAGACCTGGACCTTGTCGGTGGGCAGACTGGCCATCGCCGCCTGTAGCGCGGCGCACTGGATCTTGGCCCCTTCACTTCCGGCGCGAGGGAACCAGCACAGCGCAACAGCCTTCGTGCCGAGGAACTGGGAGAGCTGGTACTCCTTGCCGTCGGAGGCCTGGAGCTTGAAGTCGGGGGCCTTGTCTCCGGGCTTGAGGTTCACCTTCATGGCGGGTTGTGCGACACTCAGCACGACAGGCAGCAGTAGAGCCAGAGCAACCAAAGCGACGGACCGGGCCGAAGTCCTCATCTGTCTTCCTCCTGGTGCAGGGAATGGGCAGGGCTTGCCTGGGGACACATAAGCATGAAGACGTTACGGTTAACCCTCCGGTTCGGCGCAGGCCCCTCAGTCGCGGTACTTTTCGGCGATCTCATCCATCTTCTGGTCGAACCACTCGTGCACCACCTGGAACTCGGGGTGGTCGTAGTAGAACCGAATCGTGCGTGCGATTCCTTCCGGGAAGTGGGTCGTGCAGACGAACTCGGGCACCAGTGTCCGGATCTTGCTGCTGTCGTAGACGCCGTTGCGGGAGAAGGAGATGAGCTTCTCGCCGAAGTCGCCGCCTAGCTCAAAGCCGAGGTCATGGGCCGGAACGTGGCACAGGATGGGCTTGCGGCCAAGGGCGTCGCCGACCATCTCGGCCACCCGATTCCAGGTGAAGCACTCGTCGGAGGTGATGTGGAAGGCCTCGCCCAGAGCACCGGGATTGCCGAAGAGCCCGACGAAGGCCTTGGCGAAGTCCTCGGTGTGGGTGACGGTGCACAGCGCAGTGCCGTCGTCGTGCATCAGGAGGGGCTTGCCCTGCAGGATGCGGCTGGCGATGGTCCAGGAGTGGGTCTGGTGGCCCGGCCCCACCGGATGGAGGATGCGGAGGTTGTTGTAGGTGAAGGCCGGACGGACGATGGTGTAGTCGAGGCCACTGCTCTCGTGCTCGGCCTGGAGACGGCGCTCGCAGAGGATCTTGTTTCGGCCATAGGACCAGACCGTGTTGCCGACCATCGTCCTGGCCTCGGTGATGACCTCGGTGCAGGACTTGGTCCGGTAGACTGCTCCGGAGGAGATGAAGAGGTACTGGCCGCAGCGGCCTCGGAACAGATTGAGGTTGCTTTCCAGTTGGTCGACGCCGTAGGAGAGGAAGTCGGCCACCACGTCGAAGGTCAGCCCTTCGAGCTTGGTTCGGAGCTCCTCAGGTCGGGAGATGTCCCCCTGGATGCAATGTGCCCCGTCGGGGACGAAGCAGGGACGGTTGCCACGGTTCACCAGGTACAACTCAAGGCTGGGCTTGCGGGCGGCGAGGGCAGCGATGTCGCCGCTCAGGCAGCCGGTTCCACCAAGCAACAGGACTCTCATGATCACATCTCCCAGGATACCGGCTCGGTCTTGCCGCTCTCCAGGGAGCGGAAGATAGCGTCGGTGATGACTTCGGTCTTGACGGCGCTCTCCAGGCTGCAGACCGGCGGGCGTCCGGTCAGGAGGGCATCGACGTAGTCCTCGATCATTGGCAGGTGCCAGTTCTCCGCTGTGTGGGCCTCGAAGCTCTCGGTGCCTGCGCTGGTGATCTTGACCACGGGCCCGTTGCCATGCGGCGGCCATGCGGGCCAGTAGAGGCGTCCCTTCGAGCCGAAGACTTCCAGCTCATGGCGCGTGCCCGGTGAGGCGCAGTTGAAGATCAGGGTGAACATCTGCCCAGCAGGGAACCGCAGAATCACCGTGGCAAGCTCCTCGACATCGTTCATGACCTCGGGGTGGAGGATGCTGCCCTGGGCCATCGCAGATACCGGCATCCCGAAGAAGTGGTGGGCGATGTCGATGAGGTAGAAGCCGAGTTCCTTGATGCGGCTGAGACCAAGCGCCTGACTGATAGGCGCCCTGGCGGGGTTGTAGAAGGGCGTCGAGTAGATGGCCCAGCCGCCGACCAACTCGCCGATCTGCCCCTCCTGCAGCATGGCCTCGGTGAGCTTGTACTGCTCGGAGAGGCGGCGGTAGTTGGAGCAGCTCGTTACGCGGTCGGAAGCGCGAGCGGCCTCCAGGAGCTTGAGACACTCGGCGCCGTTGAGCCCCAGCGGCTTCTCACACAGAAGATGCTTGCCGGCCTGAAGCGCGGCCAGGCTCAGCTCGATGTGCGTTCTCTGCGGCGTGGCGAGGTAGACGGCGTCGGCCCCACTCTCGGCCAGTGCCTGAGCGTAGTCCGTGTAGACGGTGTTCACCCCGAGCGCCTGGGCCAGTTTTGTAGCACGTTCCTCGTCGAGGTCGCAGATCGCGACCACCTCCGAGCGTGGTACCGCAACCAGCGCGGGACCTGCCCGCCTGGTAGCGATGTCGCCCGCACCGACAAGCAGCCATTTCACCGTGGTCATCCTGTCACTACCTGCCCTTCTGAGGTGTGACCCTTGCTCCCTCCCGGATGCCCAGAACCTCTGGTGCACCGGACGCCCCCAGACCTCGTGGGAGTGTGCGCGTCTTGGTGCCCAGAATCCTCCTTCTCGGGTACGGCGGACAAAGGGGCGTCAAGTTCGGTGGAGGTTTCCCGGGGGCGGTGCAGAAACCCGTGGAGCGTAGCAGGTGATCTATCACGCAGGAGGTTGGCTCGGAGCCGACCTCACGCGATATCCACCTTCTGGGAGGCCCTTATGTCCACGCTCGTCGCCGGTGCCGCCGAGTCCATCATCACCCCGCCGCTGGGAACGAACCTCGCAGGCTACTTCCATCCACGGGTATCCGAGGGCGTCATCTCCGACCTCAAGGCCAAGGCGGTGATTGCGGGCGAGGGCACCGAGGCGGTCGGGATCATCGCCTGCGACCTCATCGGCATCCCGGAGGAGATCGTCAAGGCCGCCCGCGAGATCTTCCAGGCAGCGACCGGAATCGACGGCAACCGGGTGCTCATCTGCGGGACCCACACCCACACCGGGCCGGAGACTCGCAAGGGACGCCTGATCCCGACCAATGACGACTACCTAACGGAACTGCCGAAACTGATCGCGCAGGCCGGGATTGACGCGGCGAACAACCGCCGGGCCTGCGTGCTCTCCATGGCGACAGACCACGAGGAAGGACTGGCCTACAACCGGCGCTTCCGCATGCGCGACGGATCGGAGCAATTCGGGCCGGGCAACGACCTTGAGAACCTGGCGGGCTCGGCCGGACCGACGGATCCGCAGATGGGTGTGCTGACCTTTGCTGAAGAGGGCCAGGACCCCTTCGCGCTGATCGTCAACTACTCCCTGCACATCGACGTGACGGGCGGCAACCTCATCTCAGCCGACTACCCGGCGGTGATGACGGAGGTTCTGCGCGGCGTGTACGGTCCGGACACGATCATGCTCTTCGTCAACGGCGCCTGCGGCAACATCAACCACGTGCCCTACCTGAAAAAGTACCCGTGGCCGCTGAAGGGCGTCGCGAAGTCCCGGCAGGTCGGTCGCGCTCTTGGCGGCAAGGCGCTGTGCATTGCCGAGAAGCGCATCCCCAGCAAGGACCAGACGGTGGACGTCATCCAGGAGATCCTCGACGTGCCCTTCTACAAGTGGGATGACGTGCTGGAGCAGCGTGTGGCCGTCGCGAAGTCCAAGGCGGAGCCCAACTTCTTCGAGCAGGCGCTGCTGGAGCGTATCGAGGGCTGGACCGGCGAAGGCAGCCGCCCCGTGGAGACGCAGGTGGTCCGGTTCGGGGACGCCGTGTTCTGCTCTGCGCCCGGTGAGCTCTTCGTCGAGTGGGGCTTCGAGATCAAGAAGTGGTCGCCCTTCGCCTACACCTTCATCGCCGAACTCGCCAATGACAGCGTGGGGTACATCCCGACCTACGAGGCCTTCCGTCGCGGCGGATATGAAGCGACGCCGGTTGTCAGCGTGAAGCTCACGCAGGCCCTGGGGCAGATGGTGGCCGATGCCGACTTCCGCTCGTGCCAGAAGCTCTGGGCACAGAAGGCTGAGAAGTCAGAGGGCAAGGGCGAATAGGACGTCACGGGCATCCGATCCAACCTGAAGGCACTCCCAGACCCGGCCGGCAGGTCGGAGGTCTGGTAACCGGAGGCACAGCTATGGCCAAGCGCGCCAGCAAGCCGGTTCGCGTCGGCGTGTATGGTATCGGACGTGGGCGCTCCTTCGCGGAACAGGCCACTGCGATGGAGGGCGTCAAACTGGCGGCCATCTGCGAGCAGCGCGACCAGGCTTTGCAGGACTTCCTCAAGACGCATCCAGGCGTGACGGGCTACACGGACTACGCCAGGATGCTGGAGCACGATCTTGACGCGGTGGTGCTCGCCAACTACTGCACTGAGCATGCCCCGGCAGCGATTCTGGCGCTCCAGGCAGGACTGCACGTGCAGAGCGAGAACATCGCCATCAAGACCATGGGCGAGGCGGTTGACCTAGTCCGGGCGGTCGAGGCCAGCGGCAAGATCTACATGTACGCGGAGAACTGCGCGTACATGAACTTCGCCCAGGAGATGGCGTACCTGTATCAGAAGGGCGAGATCGGCGAGTTCCGCTATGGGGAAGGGGAGTACGTTCACCCGGTCTCGCGCGACACCAAGATCAGCCTTGCCCCGACCTTCGAGCACTGGCGCAACTGGATCCCGGCGACCTACTACTGCACTCACGCGATGGGCCCGATCATGTACGTGACCGGGCTGCGACCGGTGAAGGTGAGTGGCTTCGTGATGCCCTGGGATCCGGAAACCCCATCCTGCAGCGAGAGCTACGGCCGGAATGACCTGGGCTCGGTGCTCATGGTGCAGATGGAGAACGGCGCGTACACCAAGCTCCTGCTGGGTGGGCTGCAAAAGCACCTTCTGTGGTACCGCATCTACGGCCACAAGGGCGAGATGGAGAACTCACGGATGGACTACCAGCAGTTGCTGGTTCACAAGGAGCCCTGGAACAAGCAGCCCGGGGAGCCGAGCGACCTGATCTACCGGCCGGAGTTCCGGCGCTTCCATGATCTCGCCCTTCGCAGCGGCCACGGTGGAGCGGACTTCTTCATGCTTCAGGAGTTCGTCGACGCGATCCGCACGCACACCCAACCCTACCTGGATGTCTACCGGGGACTGCAGATGAGCTGCCTGGGCATCCTCGCGTACAAGAGCGCCCTGGAGGGCAACGTAGCCATCGACGTACCGAGCTTCCACTGCGACGCCGAGCTGAAGCCCTACGAGGGCGACAACTGGTCCTGCGATCCGGCCGATGCCGGACCGGGTCAGCCCTGGCCCAGCATCCTGGGAGAGATCAAGAAGCCGAAGCGTCTGCGAGACAAGGTTGCGAAGCGTGCGAAGGAGCTGCGGCCAGACTGGGACCTATAGCGACTGAGCAGTTGTTCGGGAGCGGACGCGTGAGAGTGCGGATAGAGATGGATTGCCCTTCTTTCGGCGAGAGCCTGGAGGCCTCTGGCAATGCCCAACATCACCTACTTTGACGCCACCTGTTACCTGGGGAACTGGCTGCGCACGCTGCCCGGCCAGCCGAACACACCTGAGAAGCTGCTGGCCGCCATGGACCATTTCGGCATCCACGAAGCCATGGTCGTGGACACGGTTAGCATGGCAACCAATCCGAGGGCGGGCAACAAGCGCATCCTCGAAAGGGTGCGTGACTACCCGCGTCTTCACCCGGCCTGGACCACGCTCCTCACCCACGCCCGCGAGATGCCTGCTCCTCGCGATCTGGTGGCCCAGATGCGGGAAGAGGGCGTGGCTGCGCTGTACCTGTTCTACAAGCACTTCGACCTGCCGCTGGAGAGCTTTGCGGTCGATGACCTGTGTGCGGCCCTTGAGGCGCAGCGCGTCCCGCTGTTCCTGTGCCCAAACAGCCTCTATGTCGGCGGAACCGACCGGAGCGACTGGCGCAACCTCGTCCGCATCTGCCAGACCTTCCCGAACCTGCCGGTGGTAGTGACCGAGGAGCGCATCTACGCGGGCCAGCGCCCCCTGACGGAAGCGATGGCGGCTTGCCCGAACCTGATTCTCGACATCTCCAGTGTCTGGCTGCACAAGAAGATCGAGTTCATCTGCCGCGAACTCGGAGCGGAGCGCATGGTCTGGGGCTCGCAGATGCCCACACGGACGCCCGGCTCGCCGCTGATGCAGCTCAACTACTCCGATATCAGCGAAGACGAACTCGCACTGATCGCCGGCGGCAACCTGCGCCGACTGCTCTCCTGGAACCCCAAGATCGAGTTCGTGGAGAACGTGGAGTTCCCGCCGCCGGAGGACAAGCTCCACAAGGCGGTGCGAGAGCGTCTGCCCCTGCGTGGTGAAGGGTTCTATGACTGCCACGGTCACATCGGCTGGACCAGCCCGCACCATATCGTCCATGAGACGCCCGAGGGGCTCGTCGCCGAGATGGACAAGTTCGGCGTCAAGGCCGGTTGCGTCTTCTGCCTGCAGATTGTCGGCGATCCGCCCTTCGGTAACGACGAAGTCAAGACAATGGTCGATCAGTTCCCGGACCGCTTCGTGCCCTTCACCTTCGTGAACCCCTTCAGCGGTGAGGAGGCAATGCTGGAGGAGCTACAGCGCGGTCTGGACCTGGGCTTCCAGGGCGTCAAGCTGATGCTCAATGCCTACAACAGTTGTAGCTCGGACAGCCCACTGGTCGAGGTGCCCTGTCGCTTCGCCCACGAGCACAAGCAGTTCATCCTCAGCCACTCCTGGGGCAGCCCCGAGCGGATGGAGTACCTGTGCAAGACGTACCCCGATGCGCTCTTCATCGCCGGGCACTCCTACGGGACCTACGGGGAGTTGTGCAAGGAGATCGACAACCTGTACATCTGCACCTGCCCCTTCCTGAACTGGGGGCAAACCGAGGCCTATGTGAAGCTGTACGGCGCAGACCGCATCCTCTTCGGGAGCGACCTGACCGACCTGCCGATTGGCTGGGGGATGGGACAGATTCTGTACGCCCGCATCTCGGAAGAGGACAAGCGCAAGATCCTCGGCGGCAACCTGAAGCGGCTTATGGACCAGTACGGGATTCACCCGCGATGAGAATGGGACGCACTGCCGGACTTGCCTGGAGAGGCTTCTGCCGAACCTGAGGGAGAGAAGGAAAGGCACTATGCGAATTGGCTTTGCGAAGAAGGACATTACCCCGCGCGTCGGCGTCGAGATGGCCGGTTTTGGCCCCTTCCTCAACCGCCGCTCGATGGCGATTCGCGACCGTCTCTGGTCTCGTGCGATGGCCGTGGAGAAGGGCGGAAAGACGTGGGTGCTGATCAGCAATGACCTGATCAACCTCCGCCTCGAGCAGACCCACCGGATCCGCGAGTACGTCTGCGCCGGTTCGGGCCTCCCACCCGAGGCGGTCATGGTCCACTGCATCCACACTCACAGCGGACCCGCCACGAGTCTCATGCATGGCTGGGGACAGCCGGACTTGCCCTATCTCGAGACCTTGCCGCGCAAGATCGCCGCTTCCGCTCTGGCCGCTCTTGCCAACCTCCAGGAGGCGACGCTGCATCATGCGGAAGTCCCCTGCGAAGGCATCGGCCTGAACCGCGAGTACGACAAGGATGCACCTCCCCTGGAGGAGGTACTGGAGGAGACCTGGCGTCCGGCCCATCCTGAGCTGACCGATACGACTTGCCATGTCCTGGTCGCGCGTGCTGCCGACGACCCCGGCAAGGTACTTGGTTTCGCGAGCTACTTCGGCTGTCACCCAGTCGTGTGCTGCCAGCAGACCCACTACCTGCACGGCGACTATGCCGGAGTGGCGACGAACCTGCTGGAGCGCGAGCATCTCGGTTCGGTCGGACTGTTCCTCCAGGGCGCGCAGGGCGACGTCAACTCCTGCGTGGTCCACAAGCCGGAGCCGGAGTCGCTGCTGGCCCTCGATGTCATCGCCGGTCGCTACGCCCGTGCGGTGCGTAAGGGCATCACTGAGGCAAAGCAGATCGAGGTCGACCAGATCGGGTGCGCCCTGCACGAGGTTACCTTCACCCGGCGCCTGCTCACTCGGGAGGAGATGGTGGCTCGCCTGTCAGAGCAGGAGGCGATCCTGCATGCTCCCGGTGCAAGTGACGAGGCTTTCGAGGTGCGTATGGCGATGGTCTTTGCCGAGGCCTACCGGAAGCTAATCCGCGAGCTTGACCTGGGCGAGAACCTGCAGCCGCCGACGGAAATGCAGGGCTTGCGACTGGGGCCCGTTTCGCTGCTGGGCGGTCCCTTTGAGACCTTCCAGGCGATCAAGAACGACGTGAGGGCTTCCGCGCAGGCGCCGATCCCCCTGGTCCTGGGGCTCACGAACGATAGTCTGGGGTACGCTCCAGACAAGACCGTAGCCGCTCGTGGTGGCTACGCAGCGGATAACGTGCCGCTGATGCTGGGCAGTCTGGCCTTCGCGAGGGCCCATGAGGAGCTGGTGCGCGAACTACTGGCACTGGACGCCGAACTGAACGGCTGATCGCTGAGGGAGCACAGGAGGCCTGTGCCCTGGCGGTTCGTGGCGACGTTTGCTGCATGCTTGCGCTGGGAAAACTCGGGCCATCGAAAGGCGCCCGTGCCGGTGTGTCGCTGGGTTCTCGGAGGCGGCACTGCGTACGGGTACGTGGCCTGTCTGACTGGCCCGACCTCAAGGGTGGTGGGAAAGGATGGCCAACAAGCTTGTCCTGGTGATCGAGGATGAGCGGCCGAATGCGAGGCTGCTTTCCCTTCTCGTAGAGCGCTGCGGTGTCGGAGCCGCGATCGCTCATGACGGCAAGGAGGGTCTGGAGATGATCCGGGCCCACCGGCCGGACCTCGTCCTCCTCGACATGGTGATGCCGATCATGCGGGGCGAGGAACTGCTGTCGATCCTGCGTGCCGATCCCGAACTGCGCCAGGTGCCGGTGATCATCATCAGCACTCTGGAGAACCTCGGGGCAGGTGAGGCCGCCGAGCTACCTCACCTGCGCAAGCCCTTCGACCCGCTGGAAGTCATGCGGATGATCCGCCAGGCGCTGAACCTGGAGGACAAGGGCACCTCCGAGTAAGGGGCTGTCCTGAGGCGGCACGAGTCCCTCGTGCGCTCCGGGCGGCCACGAGCAGGAGCCACAACGCCCTAGGGCACCGGGCCCCAGCGGAACAGACCGTTGCCGCCAGTGCCCGCGTAGAGCCGCTGCGGGTTGACCGGGTCGACGACAAGAGTATGCACACGCAGGTTCGAGAGGCCTGTGCGCGGGAAAGGCACCCAGGTCTTCCCGTAGTCGCGAGAGACGTATACACCACGACCGTTGTCCACGTTGTAGGACTCATTGGCGAGTGCCGCGTAGAGCACCCCTGGACGCGAGGGATCGGCGGCAAGACAGGTCACGTAGGTGCGCCAGCCCTCCGCGCCGTCAGGGCGACCCGGACCCTTCGCGAAGGCGTCCTGGCTCACGGCCGTCCAGGTCTCCCCCGCATCGGTAGAATAGTAGAAGGCGTTCGGGTAGTCCACGCCCGAGTAGTTGCGGTTCCCGGCATAGACGCGCCGGGGATCCGTGGGGTCGACGATCAGGCACTGGGCCTCAACGTCGGGCTTCGTAATGCGCCAGTGTTCGCCGCCATCCTCACTGACCGCCAGGTACCCCTTCACGCGCTGCCGGGTGTCGGGGTGGTAGTGCGCGCCGGCCGCGAGGTAGAGGCGCCGGGGATTGCGCGGATCGAGCGCGATCTGCTTGATCATCCGGGAGTCGCCGGGCAGGCCGGTCGAGCTGTCCTTCCAGGTCAGGCCGCCATCGGTGCTGCGATAGACGCCATACTCCGTGACCCCGGCGTAGAGCGTGCGACCGGTACGCGGGCTCGTGGGGTCGAGCACCAGAGTGAAGACGCCGCCCGGTGGCAGGCCGCTCAGGGCGTGACCGACCAGACGGAAACTGCGGCCGCCGTCGATGCTCTGGTAGATCCGCTGCTGGTCGTAGTTGCGGCCCACCGAGATCCATATGACCTGGGGCAGGTCCGGGTCAACCAGCGCCGCACCCATGCGGCCGAAGTCGCAGTTCGTCCCACTGACGACCCGGGCGAAGGACTGCCCACCATCGTCGGTGCGCCAGGTATGCAGGTCCCAGTATCCCGCGAAGAAGGTGCGCGGCGCTGAGGGGTCGATGGCCACCGCCTGCGGGCCACCCATGCACAGAGTCTCGCAGCCCCTGCCGCGCCAGGTGGCGGGCTGGTCGGGTGCTGCCGGGAGCACCTTGTCGGCGATGGCTGACTCCCAGCTTCGGCCGCCATCAAGGGTCTGGAGGATGTCGATGTCGTCGCAGATCATCACGCGACGCGGGTCTCGGGGATCGACCGCCAGACCCGTTCCGGTTGCATGGGCGTAGGCCCAGGACCAGCGACTGCCCCGACCAGGGCTGAAGGGACGCCAGTTGGTGCCGCTATTGTCGGTCACGTACAGCCCGGAGTGATTGTTGAAGGCCAGGTAGAAGCGTCCCGGAGTCCCGGGATCGGCTACCAGTCGCCAGGCGGCCCTGTCGGCGGGAAGGCCCTGGTTGCTCGGGGTCCAGGTCAGGCCGCCATTGCTGGAGCGCAGTACCCCTCCACGGTTCTCTGGCCCGTCTTGGTAACTCAGCAGCATGGTGTCGGGCTGGTCTGAGTGAAAGGCGAGAAAGCACAGGCGGTAACCCTCGGGCACCGGCAGAGGCGTCCAGGTTGCTCCGCGGTCGTCACTGCGGCAGAGGGCAGAGGGAGTGGTCGCCAGGAGGACCTGGGGCGCTGTTGGGTGTTGGTGCAGCGAGAGGACCGAGGCGGCCCTGGTGTCTGCCCCCAGCGGCAGAGCGACGACCCGCCAGTGCTCGCCACCGTCCTCGCTGAGCAGGACACGTCCACCTTCCGTCTCACTCCCCAGGGCACCGTAGCCGCGCTCGTGACCGATTCCGGCCCACACGCGCTGCGCGTTGGTGCGGTCGATGAGCAGCGCGCTCACGGGCACATCCTGCGCGAAGGTCCGTAGGGGCGGCAGGCCGGTGAGGAGCATCCGCCAGGTGTCGCCGCCGTCAGCGGACTTCGCCGGGCCGCCGTTCGTGCCGAGGTAGATCGTGCGTGGGTCAGTTGGGTCGAAGGTCACGCAGTTGACGTAGGTGTTCGCGAGACCCTCGTTGCGAATCTCCCAGGTGCGTCCGTGGTCGCGACTGCGATAGACGCCGCCTACATCGCCACCGATGAAGCACGTCCCGTCGTGGGGAGAGATAGCGATGTCGCGGAACCAGCCTCCACCGCCGGGGCCGAGGTTCACCCAGCGCTGCTCGGTCGACGCGGGCTCGATCGGCGTTAGTGGAAGTGGCCGGCGCGCTGCGGGGCCGGGCTGCAGTTCGGCGGCCACTTCGGTGCACGACTGGAACTCGAGGCGCCGCAGGTAGAAGCGAATCTCCTCCCCGGCGCAGTAGGGTGCCCAGAAGGTCAGGCGCAGGCCGGTGACGGCGGTCGGGAGACCGGAAGGCATGTCGGAGAGGAGTACCTCGCGAAGGCACCAGGTGGGCGGGAAAAGCAGGTCGGGCTCATAGGTGCAACTGGTGCCCTCGGCGCCTGCGAACTCCGTCTGCGAGACGCAGAAGTAGGTCTGCGTGCTCTCGTCGGCGCGGGCTTCGAGGACGAAGCGCTCCTTGCCGGTCGTCACCAGAGGCTCACGGAAGTGAAGGGTGGCGCCGCCCAGGGGTCCATCACCCATGCGGAGGGTGACCACAACCGCATCGCCGTCAGTGGCGACCGTGCCTGCCGGTCGGACAAGGCATTGCCCCGGATCGACAAGCTGTGAGACCGGCATGGCAACCGCAGGAACCGCCGCGATCAGGGCGGCACACCAACACCACCTGCTCATCCCGTTTCCTCCTCCAGACACGTTGAGGGCGCTGTCAGCGGTGCGACAGAAGCCTCCTAGGCCCCGATAGCCGCCGGAGTCCCTTTCGGCGTGACATGGGTCGTCTCCTGTGCGGCAGAGCGGGCATCAACCCGACAGGTCTCTCGGAGGGGACGGGGAATAGGTCTGGGGTGCTGAGGGACAGAAGGTTCTTGGCGAGGGCTGCAGCACCTCAACCGACGACCATACCAGGAGGGCTCCCCATGACCGTTCAGGACTTCGACGGCTTCCTGCACAACCTTGACCCCCAGGCACGCGGGGACAACAGTCCCGATGGCCTGAAGTGGGGCGACCCGACGATGCCTGTGCGGGCGGTCGGAACGACCTGGATGGCGTCGATGGCTGTCCTGGAGCAGGCGGCCGCCAAGGCTATCAACCTCATCGTCGCCCATGAGCCGACCTTCTGGTACCACGGCACGCCGGCGAACCCCGAACTGGAGCTTTGCCGCCGGCACGAGGTGGACCTGTCCTTCAAGACGAGCTTCCTCGAGGAGCACGGCATCGCGATCCTCCGTGCGCACAACTGCTGGGACGGCTATCCCGTGTATGGCATTGAAGCCTGTCTGCGCGCGCAATTGGAGCTACCGGACCCGGTGAGCACGCTGTCGAGCTTCTTCCACCTCTACGAGGTTCAGCCGACCACTCTCGGTGCCCTGGCCCAGCACTGCAAGACGAAGATGGGGATGCCTGCGGTGCGGTTCTGCGGTGACCCGGAGAAGGCCGTCGAGCGACTCGTCATGGCCTTCGGGGCCTCAAGCAGTGCGGCACAATACTACCGCTTCTGGCGCGAGGGTGTGGACGTGGTGATCACCGGGGAGCAGTGCGAGTGGGCGGACATCCGGCCAGCCCATGACCTGGGGCTGGGCGTCATCGAACTGGGGCACTCGAACACCGAGGCCGCCGGGATGGAGGGTCTGGCGCGACTCCTGCGCGAGCACTTCCCCGGACTCCCGATCGAGCACCTTCCGACGGGGGACTCCTTCCGGTACGCGTAGGCCTTGGCGGCTGTCTACCTGTGCGCCGGGATGGTGCGGGCAGGATTACCCGAAGCGCTTCTTCGCGCTCTCAAGGGCCTGCAGCGAAGGGGCTTGCAGACAGGCCTGGGCTCTGGCTGCATCGCCGCTTGCGAGGGCCTTGCGAGCGGCTGCCTCCTGTTGCAGGCGGTAGCTCTCGCTCTCCTGCTCGAGGGTCGCTGCCTCCTGTACCGACACGGGGCGTCTGCAGTAATCGTACACACTGCCGTCCAGGTAGCGAAGGGGCGTCTCGGTCTGACCCATGTACATCGGGAAGTAGGCGGTGCGGTTCGCCGGCCCCAAGGCCGCCCAGGCGCAACTGAAGGTCTCGGGGTTCTCCGGGTCGATGACGACCGTCAGCGAGGAGCAGTTGCTCGGCACGCAGACACCCGGCAGTCGCGAGGCCTCGTTGAAGACCGCCGGCGTCAGCTTTCCCTCGTGAGACGCAAACAGCTCAGCCAGTCCCTTCCGCTCTACTGTCCAGACCACACCCTTCTCGGCACGTTGCTCGACGGTGACCTCCTCATGGGTGTTCAGGACCGTCATCGCGGTGCCCAGACGGTCGGCGAAGGTCCAGCGTGTGCGGATCTTGCCGCCCGCATAGAACCCCTGCTCCGTCATCCTGCGCACGAGGTCAAGGGCCTCGTCGCAGGTGGTCGCCGTCTCTGCGATCAGACGCAGCCCGTAGGGGTTCATCGCGCCACGGTAGCGTGGTCGTGGCTCCTCGCCGGCCTGGTCGGCCGATCCGGCAAGCCCGGCAGCGTTCACCATCATCATGACGCCCAGGTCGGAGGTGTCGCCGACGCCGAGGAAGGGCAACACTTCGCTGCGTAGGCCAAGGGTGTGCTTGCGGTAGAAGGCCTGGCGACGCAGGACGTTGTCGCGGTTCTTGTGGAGGAGCGGACGTCCGTCGAGAGTGGCGCTGCCGACGGCTGCATAGGAAGTGCACTCCTCGCAGAACAACAGACCGCGGTACTTCCCCGCCATGAAGGCCCGGTGGAGGGCAAGGTCAAGGCCGGCCGCCCTGGCCACGGCGTCTGCCTCAACCAGCCAATGCGGTGCCCACTCGGCGACCATGTCGCAGTAGGGCCCCGAGCGGCGGATCAGGGCCTCCTCGTCCAGGCCATGCTCCGAGAGTGCCACCTGGAGGAACTGATCCAGGTGGGTGCGCAGGTCCGGGCCGTTGATCTCGCCCCAGAGGCGACCTAGCTCGTCAGGTGTTCCCGTCAGGTTCACAGTGGCACGGTCGTCGGCCATGGTGGTATCCTCGGAAGGAATCGAGTCATCTCGGGCTTCGGTGCGACCGCGGGTCCTTCGCCTTCGGTTCGGCGGGTCCTCCCCTCAAGGCCCGATAGAGACGAAGGATTGCCCGGCGCCGTCGCCGAAGTTGCTATCCATCGTCATCCCTTGTCCAAGGAGAACCCTCATGCAACCGGAACTAATGGCTCACCGTGGTAACTCCGGCCTCGCACCGGAGAACACTCTTGCCGCCTTCGCCAAGGCCATCGAGACCAAGTCGAAATGGGTCGAACTCGACGTGCACCTCACCGCCGACGGCGAAGTCGTCGTCATGCACGACGCGAAGGTCGACCGGACCACCAACGGCACCGGCGCCATCGCGGACCTCACCTTCGCCCAGATCAGGGCGCTCGACGCCGGGAGCTGGTTCGGCCCGGAGTTCGCGGGCGAGAAGGTCCCGACGCTGGCCGAAGTCGTCGACCTGCTCCGCGGCCGTCTTCGCATCAACGTGGAGATCAAGTCGGCCGCCGATCCGGAAAGCTCGCGCAAGGTGGTCGAGATCCTGCGCAAGGGCGGCGTGCTCGAACAGAGCATGATCTCCTCCTTCGGTCTCCAGGCTGTGCTCGAAGTGCGCAAGTACTGGGACGACCCGATGCTGGCGCTGATCACCGGCAAGATCGAGGACCTGCAGACCACCATCGACAACGGCCTGCAGTACTTCAACATCGAGTACCACCCGGTGGATGGCGCACTCATCGAGAAGGCCCATGCGGCCGGAGTCGGCGTCAATGTCTGGACGGTCGATGACCCGGCTCTGTGGCCGCACTTTGCCAAGCTCGGCGCCGACATCCTCACCAGCAACCAGCCGCACCTGATGCCGGTGGAGGGATAGCGTCAACCAGCGTCCACCTTCGCGACCTTGAGACAAGACACGAGGGCCGGTCACTTCGGTAGTGGGCGGCCCTCGTTGGGTTCTGGGGATGTGCCGACCGGTATCTACTGGGGCACTTCTTCTAGCGGAATACTCAGGGCTTTTGCGACGCCCTGACCATAGGCCGGGTCAGCCTTGAGGCAGTTGCCGATGTGACGGACCTTCACCTCGTGGGGCGCATCGCCCATCGCCCGCCCCGTGTTGCCAAAGAGCGCCTTTTGCTGCTCGGGGCTCATCAGGCGGAAGAGCAGACCGGGCTGGCTGTAGTAATCCTCGTCCTCCCGGTGGCTCCAGCGACCGGCGGCTCCCTCCAGGTCCAGCGGTGGCTCGGCAGACTCCGGCTGCTCCTGCCACTCGCCGTAGCTGTTGGGCTCGTAGCCGAGGGCACTGCCGTAGTTGCCGTCGACACGCATTGCCCCGTCACGGTGGTAACTGTGGAAGGGACAGCGAGAGCGGTTTACCGGAATCAGGTGATGGTTGACGCCGAGCCGATAGCGCTGGGCGTCACCATAGGAGAACAGCCGCCCCTGGAGCATCTTGTCCGGTGAGAACCCGATCCCGGGCACTATGCCGGCGGGATTGAAAGCCGACTGCTCGACCTCGGCGAAGTAGTTCTCGGGATTACGGTTCAGCTCCAGTACCCCCACCTCGATCAGCGGGTAGTCTTTGTGGAACCAGACCTTGGTGAGGTCGAAGGGGTTGTAGGAGCAGTTGGCGGCTTCCTTCTCGGGCATGACCTGGACGTACATCGTCCAGCGAGGGAAGTCGCCCTTGTCGATGCTCTCCAGCAGGTCGCGCTGGTGGCTCTCCCGGTCCTTGCCGATGAGTGCCTCGGCCTCTTCGTCGGTGAGGTTCTTGATGCCCTGTTGGGTGCGGAAGTGGAACTTGCACCACCAGCGCTCGTTGGCAGGGCTGATGAAGCTGAAAGTGTGGCTACCGAAGCCGTGCATGTGGCGGTAGGTGGCGGGGATGCCCCGGTCGCTCATCGTGATCGTGACCTGGTGGAGGGCCTCGGGCAGCGAGGTCCAGAAGTCCCAGTTGTTGCGAGTGCTGCGCAGGTTGGTTCGCGGATCCCGCTTGACAGCGTGGTTGAGGTCGGGGAACTTCAGAGGATCGCGCAGGAAGAAGACCGGGGTGTTGTTGCCGACAAGATCCCAGTTGCCCTGATCGGTGTAGAACTTGATGGCGAAGCCCCGGATATCTCTCTCCGCATCGGCCGCGCCACGCTCGCCGGCCACTGTCGAGAAGCGCACAAACAGTTCCGTCTTCTTGCCGATCCCAGCAAAGATGCTCGCCTTGGTGTAGCGGGTAATGTCATGGGTGACGGTGAAGACCCCGTAGGCACCGGAGCCCTTGGCGTGCATGCGGCGCTCGGGGATGACTTCGCGGTCGAAGTGGGCGAGCTTCTCCAGGAACCAGGTGTCCTGGAGAAGCCCCGGGCCACGCGGGCCGGCCGTCATAAGGTTCTGGTTGTCGGGGACTGGCGCTCCGGCATTGGTGGTCAGCTTCTTGTCCATGTCGCCTCCTCTTCGGTCGTGTCCGTCATGGTGGGGCCGTCTTGCCTGCACGTGTCCGGGATAGGCCGCGAACCTCAACCTGCGTCTTCTCGACGACGCCGAGCCGCCTCACGGAGTCAGGGAGTGGAAGCTGATCCAGTTCCTCGCAGTAGAAGTCACCTGCCTTTCCGCACCTGATGCATACGAAGTGGTGGTGAGGCCTCATGCTGGCATCAAACCGGTGTCTCTCGCAGTGGACGCCGAGAGTCGTGACCAGTCCCAGGTCGGTGAAGAGCCAGAGGGTTCGGTAGACGGTATCGAGGGAGATGTCGGGAAGGCGCTTCCGCACTCCGCGGAAGACGGCCTCGGCATCCGGAGGCTCTGTCGAGCCGACGACCTCACGCAAGACTTCGAGGCGCTGTGGCGTCAGTCGTATGCCCCTGGCCTTGAGCGTCTCCCAAAGCTGCGCCAGACGGTGTTGGAGTTCCTGCCGTTGGTCGGCCATGGGGCCTATCGCTTCCAGTTAGGAAGGTTTCCTAAGTAGCAACAGTATCACTATTACTAGCCTTCAGATCAAGCGCCAGGCTTGCCGAGACCTCTCTGAGCGAAGCAGTGAACGTACCTCCCTGGGTTCTGGCATGTGACCAACCGGGATCGACGCATGAACTCACACCTTAGGCTGCTCGTCGAAGGGCATACTGCTTTGGCGAGCGAGGGCGCGATCCCACGGTTATTCGGCAAAGAGCTGCTCCGCTTACGGGAGGCCCCCATGAGGAACGCGACCGGTACCCTTCAGGTGTGGGCGAGATGGACTCTGGCTGTCACGGTTGTCGCGATGGCCGTGCAGACTCATACTGCTCGAGCCGCCGAGAGCGGTGGCGGATTCACGACCTATGACTACTCGGAGATGGATGAGGGGCAGCAGAAGGCTGTGCGGCTGGCGATACCGGCCGGCCTCGAGACGATCCGCGGCCTGTTGGTGAACACCAATGCAGCCGGCGGCGATACGCGGGATTACTACAGCGTTCCCTACCGAAAGGCCTTCGCCTCGCTTCATGGGCTTGCCTTCGTGGGTGCCAGGGCCTTCAACTCGCATCTCGGTTCCGTGACGGTGCTCGAGCATGCCCTCAGCCGCGTCGCCGTCGAGAGCGGGCACCCGGAGTTGCTGAACGTGCCCTTCGTTGCCTATGGGTTCTCGGCCGGTGCGGGGTTCGCCAACCGACTACTGAACACACTGCCGGAGCGGGTGATCGCCAGCGCCCCGCTGTCGACCGCAATGCGCATGGAGGTGCCGCCGGCGGCGCTGGAGGTGCCCGTGTGCATGTTCTCGGGCGAGCAGGAGGTTCCCCTGAAGGGCCTGCTGACTGGGACGATGGAGGCCCAGCGAGCACGAGGCGCACGCTGGGCCTGGGCGATCGTCGAGGGTCAGGGCCATCGCGAGGTCGACCAGGCGACCGTCGCCCTCCCCTTCCTCGACCATTGTATCCGCCTGCGCTACCCGGCAGACGCGGATCCTCGCCGTGGTCCCGTCGCACTCAAGCCTGTGTCCCTGGCTTCCGGTTGGTTGGCCGACAACACGAGTTGCCACAGCGACCTGACGAAGATCGCCCCGTATCAAGACCCCGGTGCTGCGGCAGCGACGACCAGTTGGCTCCCGGACGAGGACATCGCCTGGCTCTACCGAGCCTACGCGACCTTCGCACCGCGGCTGAAGCTCACGAATCCACCCTCGGGTGCAACCTGGGTTCTGAACCAGGGGGCGGGCCTGACGATCACCGCGGACGACTCCGCTCTGCCCGGATGGAAGCAGTTGGCGCTCTACGAGGGTGCTCGCAAGCTTGCGGAGATCAGCCAGGGCCCGGCGCGCTTTCCCTTGACCGACCTGCAGCCCGGCGTCCACAGCTACCTGGTCATGGCAACGGACGCGCAGGGCATCCAGCGTGCCTCGCGACCGGCGCTGGTGATCGTGACCAGCGCACCCAAGCAGTGAGACGGGGCTAAGGAGCGCTGCTCTGGGGAGGAGCAGAAGGGCTATCCCCTTGCCTGCCACTGGTCCTTGACCAGGCCTGATAGGCGCACTCGTTCAGGAACGATCTCCGCAGGTGCCACGGCGATCTCCAGTGTCCGGCCGCGGTCGTAGCCGTGAGCCTCCAGCAGCCCCAGATAGGCGTTGAAGTCGATGCAGCCCTCGCCGGGGATGTAGTGGTCCTTCCCCTTCGGGTCGACATCGTGCAGGTGAAGAGTGAACAGCTTGCCCGACTCGAGGCACGTCGAGAGCTCGTCCAGCAGGTTCAGGTGTGCCTGCTGCGAGTGGCCGATGTCCATGCACAGCCCCACATGCTCGCCGAGGCCGTCGATCATCTCCAGCACCGAAGCCATCGTCGAGGCCGGCCGGCCATCGCTCGGGAGGTTTTCGACGGCCATTCGAAGACCCGCCTCACCGGCTGCGTCGGCGAGGATCCTGAGGGCTTCCTTGACCCGCGCGGGCACAGCCGCCCAGGCTTCGTCATCCTTGCCGGCTCTGCCGCTCACGGGATGGATGATGATCTCGGGGACGCCGGAGGCCTGCATCAGCCGGAAGTAGCGGAAGTTCTCCTCGATGGAGGCCCGGCGCTCGTCATCGTCCGGGACGTCCAGGAATCGGCCCTTCTCGGGAGTGTGGACCGAGGGCACCGAAATGCCCGCGGCTGCGAGTTGATCGCAGAGCCGCACGGGGTCTTGCTCCCACTCGATCACGAGCGCTGCGCGGTCGGCGCTGAGTTCGGTCCTGGTGAAGCCCGAAGCGGATAGGAGGCGGATTGCCTCCTCCGTGGAGACGCGTTCGAGCAGCCAGCTTGAGAGTGCGTAGGTAGGCATGGGGCTTCCTTTCATGTTCGTGCGGCTCGCGCCGCCAAGGGTCACGGCGCAGAGACTGATGGGGTTCAGTTCTCCTCAAGGAGCTTGTGGATCAGGTAGTCGTATTTGACCTCATAGCTGTCTCGGTTCAGGGCCTCCAGTTTCACCAGCGCCGCACGCATGTCCAGGATGCTCGCGCGGTTCGCCTGACGGCTCATCTCCTCCAGACGTCGCCAGTCCGATAGCAGTGCTGCAGCCCGTCCGGCGTACTCGGCATCCTGGGCAGCCAACTCGAGCCCCTGGCGGTACTCGGAGAAGGCCTTGGCAGCCTGCGATACCTGCTTGAGCAGTGTGCGCCGGTAGGGGCTGTTGAGCTGCTCCGTCACCTTCTCCACCTCGGCGGTAGAGAGGCTGCTATCGTGAAAGACGATGGCGGCGAAGTTCTCGGGCTCGAGGAACCGCGCCTTCAGCGGGGCCCAGGAAGTGAACTTGTCGCCGCCGGACCGGGTGGTGAAGATGTTGCGGCACAGGTTGCCAGTCCACTTCACGCCCTCGGCTGCACGGCCACGGACGACGTCAAAGGGGATGAGCGCCTCGAGGCTGTAGGTGTCCTCGCCGATCTTCGCGGCCGCCCGCATCTTGGTGGTATCCGGATTGCCCTCGAAGCCTCCCCTGGCACCACCAGCAGTGACGGCAAACTGGTAGACCTCCGGTCGGCCCGCAGGCTGCAGGAAGATCTCGATCCCATCCTCGGCCCAGGTGTCGCCGCCGTCAAGGACTTTCGGTTTGAGCAGCTTCGCATCCGGCTCCTCGCAGAGGACACCGATGTAGAGCCCTTCCACCGTCCAGCACAACCGCGCCAGGGTCTGCTTGGTGTAGCTGTAGCCGTCGCCGAGGACGGAGAAGCCGGTGACTGCCGGGAGGCTTTGCCAGGCCGGATCGCCGGCTACCTCGCCGTCGATGACGGGCGTTACAGTCGGATGGTAACAGGGGTAGGTCGGAGCTGCAAGGGCCTGCCCCGCCGTCAAGGCCAGGAGCACGAGTACGATCCTGCGCGTCTTCATGACCGATCTCCTCCGGTCTTGGTAGCGACTACGGTCGTCGGCTCCGAGTTGCCTCACGCCGTCATGGAGTGGGCCGGTTCAGCAACGCGTAGATCTTCAGCTTCCAGAACAGGTCTTCGGAGCTGCGCAGCGTCGCGGCGAGCTCCGCCTCGGCCCGCCAGTCCCCGCCCTGTCCCTTTGCCGCCAGTTCCGCGACCTGCTTGAGCACCGCGTCGACCTTCGGCTTCAGGGCTACGCCATCCTCGGCGGCCTCGGCGAGCAGTTGCGTCGCCTCGGCCCTCATCGCCGCGAGGTCCAGTTCGCGAACCGCCTTCGGTCGGAAGTCCAGGCCCAGAAGCTCCGTCTGATCGCGGAGGCCTTTGGTCTGCAGATAGGCCTCGGCGTCGGCGTTAGTGGAGCCTGCGAGATCGTACAGCGCAAGTCGCAAGCTCCCAGCCTGCGGCTTGATGTCGAGGCTCGTCATGACTGCGTAGTCACCCACAGAGACCTTCCCGCCCTGGAGCGCCGACTGATCAAGGACGACGGCGCAGGGCCCTTCCCCTTCGCCCTTCGCCACGTCAAAGACCGTATCGTAGTACAGCAGCCACGGGTCCTCCGCGGGAGCAATCTGTAGCGTTCCGGGCTCCTTCGCGTCCGTGCGCGGCGACTTGACGTGCCGCTCACCACGCCGCTGCCGAGCAGAGGTGAAGAAGCTCGGGTAGCAGCGCAGCTTAACCGTCACGTTCTTCAGGGTCGCGCCCTGCCGGGGCTCCCACTTCAGCAAGCACAGGACATGGTTGGCGCCGGGAAGAAGGACCGTTCGCAGCGACACGTTGGCATCAGGATGGGCCCACAGGACCTGGAAGCCGCCACGATCGCCGCTCTCGGTCACACGCATCTCGGTGACGTTCTGGCGAACGACGTCCTTGCCGTTGATGTCGATGGTCAGGAAGCCGCTGTGATACCAGTTGCAGGCGCTCGGCGAAGGCATCCCGAAGTTGCCCTCAGAGGCCGGGTGCTCGCCCTGATGTGATGGGTCCTGACAGCCCGTGTACTTGAAGGCGTACTGGACCAGCGCGTTCTGCAGGCTCACCTGACGCGTCAGGACCTTGTGCCCCGGTGTGCACTCCCAGATGGCGGAACCGGTGCGTCCACCATCGTCGAAGGCGCCGACCTGTTCGGTCTGCGCCCAGACCGACACAGGCAGCAAGACCAGGAGCATCAGCAGCGGCTTTGGCAAGGCGTGCATGGCTCGTTCTCCCTTCCTGCAGTCAACGGCGAGTCTGCACAGCGCCCTGCCTCTACTGCACCCGCCAGCTCGCCTCGGAACTCAGGCGGCTGAAGGTCTCGGTGGCCCTGACGCGCCATTCGCCGGGAGCGTCGTTGTAGGCGACCGGGATCTTCACCTGCGCCTTCCCGCCCTCCAGGACTCTCACGTAGCGCCCCCAAAGCGGCTGGTCCTTAGTCGGAGTGAGGACCTCGACGTAGACCGCCTGCTTCTCCTCTGCCCCGGAGGGCACAGGAAGCGTGATCGTTGCCGTCACCGTCTGCCCGCGCTGCGGCGTTACGGAATCGACTGCCACCTGCAGGCCCGAGAGCCGGTAGGGAGAGGCCAGGTAGAAGGCGGCCCGGCCCCAGCGGAGTTTCGTTTCGAAGGACTTCGTGACGCCCAGATACTGCCCGCTGCGGAGGTCGTATACGTGGTACGGCTTGCGCAGCGTCACCTGCGCTGCCACCGGCTCACCGGCAGTTGTCCCGGCCTTGGGCGAGAACCAGGCGTTGCGCATCTGCCGCCACAGACCGAAGACCAGGGCATCGCCATTGCGCCAGACACGCGTCTCGGTTGCCACGAGCGGCTCACCCGTCGGCGAGGTCAGGGAGAGCAGCGGCTGCGTCCTGCCCAATCGGTACAGGGCCATGAGCAACTGCCGGACACCGGGGGTCTGCTGGTCCTCAGACCTGGGTGGCAGAAGCTGGAAGTTGAGCAGGATCGCCTGGCCCTTGCCGAAGTGGTTGAGGAGGCAGACGGGGGCATCGCCGGAGGTCGTGAGCGCCTTCGCGGCGTCGCCTCGGACGTCAGGATCGATCTTCGTCTGGAGCTTCACGTCGAGCTTCTCGGCTCCGAGCAGGCCCTTGAGCTCAAGGTCCGCCTGCTGTGCCTTCCCGCGGCCGACGCGGGTGATGCCGAACACGTCGTCCAGCAGCCCCTGGTCAACGGCCTTGAGGTGCCCGTCGAAGATGCCCGGGCGGACGTCGGCAATGACCGTGCCGCCGCTGCGCACGAAGTCCCGGATTGCCTGGGCCTCCTCCGGCTTCATGGCCTGGACCATCGGCAGGCACAGGACCTTGTACTCGCCGGTACTGAGAGCGCCCTTCGCCATCATCCCACTCGTGACGAAGCGGGCGTCCTGACCGATTTCATAGGTTAGTTGCAGCCATGTCTCGTGTGCCTGGGCGGGCTGCAGGTAGGTGCCGCTCTCCTCGATTCCGCCGGAGAGCGCCGAGGGCAAGGAGTAGAAGATGCCGATGCCGCTGTGGGACCACTGCGAGTGGAGCAGCAGATCGCCGAGGCCCTCGCGGACGGGCTTCATCTCGTTGAGGAAGTCGGCGGTGCAGTCGAAGTAGTCCATCGTCGGCGAGAGCACACCGCGCCAGGAGCCGATACCGTCCCACATCCAGTACCAGGAGCTGTCGAGACCCTTCATGACCATGCGCCAGGCGGCGTCGGCGAGGGCGTCGCCGGTCTTCGAGTAGCCCATCCAGTTCGACCGGATTTGCTCGCGCGAGGCCACCGACCGCACGAGGTCGTCGCCGATGCTCGGATAGGGACCGTAGAAGCCGTTGTAGCCGAGGATCTGATCGTAGTCGTCGCCGAAGCCGCCGGTACCCTCGAAGCCGGTGATGGCCTCGGGATCCATGGCCTTGTAGCGGTCGCCGAAGCGGCCGGAGAACTGCGCCAGGTTGTGCCGCGCGAAGGCCTCCCGATCGAACCAACGTGGTGGGCAGGTCCGCCTGGCCTGCACCTCCATGTTGTCCTTGTCGGAGAGCAGGTTGACCTCGTCGAAGGAGGTGTACTTCTCGCCCCAGGAGGCATTGAGCTTGTCGATGGTGCCATACTGCTCCTGCAGCCACTTACGGTAGGCGGCCAGGCAGTCGGGATGTACACAGCAGCCCTTCGTCACACCCTCATCGCCGAGCGAGTAGACGAACACGCCCTGCTTGCGCAGGTTGATCTGGTTGTCCACGATCTTTTGCACATACTCGCTCACGTTCGGCTCGTGGTTCCAGCACACCGGCTTCATGCTGCCGTCTTCGTTCTTGTCGTCGAGGATGCGAGTGCTGTAGGGGACCATCGAGGTGTCGCAGGCTCGCAGGACCGAAGGCTGCTGCGACAGGCTGAAGCTGGACATCAGGCAGGTGTTGTACCCGACCTCCTGCAGGTGCTTCCAGGCGTAGTAGCCCAGCACGTCGTTCGGCCCGTCCCACAGGACGAAGTTGAACTGCCCGTGGCGGCGCTTGGGCACCGTGAACTCGGCCACACGGGTCTCGACTTCGCCCGCGCCGTCGATCACAACCGCCTCAGCCCGCATCAGGATCGTGTCGGCGTCGGTGGCGGTGTAGCTGAAGGGGTAGTCGTTCTGGTTTGCGACCGGCTTGAGCTCCTGCTGACTGAGCACTCGGTCATAGGAGTCGCGGAAACGCAGGAGGAGGCGTGCTCCGGTCGGCAAGACACCGCGGGTGCTGACTACGCCGCGGATCGTGTCACCGCGCTCGATGAAGTCGGTCTGGGTGGTGACCCCGCCGATACCGAAGGGGCTCTGGATCGTGAGGAGTTGCGCCCCAGAAGTCTCCACGCCCTGGGCGCTCTTCACGAAGACATTCAGGTAGTAGTCGCCCGCACGGAGGCGAGGCAGGAGGACCGGCACGATCGCGGTCCCGTTGGCCTCGATCTTCTCGCTCAGCTTCCCCAGGTCACGGTCGAGGCCGTCGTCGGCGCGTCGCAGACTCACCTCGACGGTGACCGGCATCGTCTTCGTACTGGAGATCACGATGTCGCCGGGCAAGGCTTTGTCCTCGCGGCCCAGACGCACCGGATCGGCAGAGAGGATCGTCTTGAGGGTCACCGGGCTCTCCTTGCCGGCGGCCCACTGCACCGCGCGGCCAAGGGGAAGCATGCGGTAGTCGTACTCGGCGAGGTTGCGCCAGGTGAAGCGCCGGGAGGGGCTCAGCGCATGGGCGCTGTAGTTGAACCACACGCAGCGGCCCTTCCCGAGTTTGTAGGCCGTGATGTAGTCCTGGGGCTTCATGACGGAGTCGGGCTTCTCGCCGGGCAGGACCGGAAGGGCCTGGGTCAGGTAGTCCGGCGTCGGCTTGATCTGTCTCTTGGCGACCAGGTACTCATTGCCCGGCCCGATGCAGATCAGTCCGGCGCCTTCGGCCACTTGTTTGAGGAGGAGATACTGCATCTTCGCCGGGAGCTTGCCCAGCTCGAGTCCGGCGATGAGGATGACCTCATGGGTCTTTGCCAGCAGGCGTTCGGCGCGGTCCTCACCCATCTTGCCGCCATGGAAGGCCCACTTGCCGCCGGCGCTGTCGATGAGGGCACCCTCCGGTTCGATGTCGAAGCGCTGGCACAGCTCGAGGACTTCGCGGTAGCGGGTGCCGCACTCGGTCCAGTCCGGGCCGTACCCGCCACCATAGACGAAGAACAGCCCTCGGAGCTTGCCGCCACTGAAGGGCTGGCCCCAGTCGAGGTGTGGGGTGACGAACTTGGTCTGAAGTGCGAGATCGGATTCGACCTCCTCTGCCGTGGTCGCGGCAGAGACAAGGATCGGCCAAGCAACCAGAAGGACGAGCAGGAAGACGACGGCGGGCAAGGTGCGCATGTTCTTCCTCCAGCGTGTCTGTAACTGGTGTTGCCGATACCACGCGGATGTCGCGCAGGCTCAGACCGAGCGACCACCCCTTGACCTTCGGGGTCATTCCGGGGCCTTCGGGCGCCTGCTTGCTTTCTCGACGCCGGCTACTTCAGGGCGATCTCAGCTTCCCGGGCCACCTCGAAGTCCTTGCCAAACAGCCTGAGGTGCTTGTCGCCGAAGCCGTGGAAGACGCGAACCTTGCTGGACTGTGCGAGGGGCTTGCCGTCCAGGCTGCGGGCGGTGAAGAGCGTCGGTGTGGCGTAGTCGACCCCGTTGTAGCATGTCGCGCAGAAAGCGATGAAGCCTGGGCTCTCGACGACGAACCCGTAGGCCGGCACCTCATTGTCACCGATCTTCGCGGGCTTCTCGTAGGCGACGGTGACGGTGAGATCACCGAAGCGCGTGCGCTGCAGCAGACGGTCGGCGGTGAGGAACTCGTGGCTGTCGAGGGGTCGCTCGGCGGTGATGACGTTGAGCGGGCTGAGGACCTCCCAGACGTTCTTGATGACCCGGTCGGTGACGCACAGGTCCTCGCCCCAGCCGCCATCGCC
>JBDKVB010000077.1 GCA_039679385.1 Armatimonadia bacterium
CTGGCCGAGAGCCCGCTGCTCAGTGATGACCTGGTGCAGAAGGTGCAGGAGCTGCACAAGCTCATGTCCGAGCTGATGAACGAGGACCTCAAGCGCGTGATGGAGCGTGTTCAGGAGGCGCTGAAGCAGGTCGATCCGGCGGCGATGCGCAGCAAGCTCGAACAAGCCCGTGAGGCCCAGCGCGTCTTCATGGAGAAGCTCGACCGGACGCTCTCGCTACTGCGCAAGGCGAAGCTGGAGGCCCAACTGGAAGCACTCCAGCGCTTCGCCGGTCAACTCGCCCAGGAGCAACAGCTCGTCCAGGAAGGGACCGAGAAGCTGCAAGAAGGGCAGCGCTCGCAGACCGACATCGACCGGGAGCGGAAGCTGTCGCAGGATGCTGCGCCGCTTCCGAAGCAGGTCAAGGATGTGGGCCAGGAGATGGTGGCGGAGAACGAAGCACTGGCGGCGCAGTTGCGGGCCCTTGCCGAGGACCTGCAGCGACAGGACCCTTCCGGGGCGATGCGTCAGGCTGCCGGGGAGATGCAGCGAGGCAAGCCGGGCCAGGCGCAGCCTCTCCAGGCGAAGGCCCAGGCAGCGCTTCGTGACGCAGCGGCACGACTGGCTGCAGCTGCCGCCGACCTCACCGCTCAGGAGCGACGGGAGCTGACCGGCGCTACCCGCGGACTGGTGCGGGACGCCCTCAGCCTCTCGGACAGCCAGGAGCAGGTGCTGACGCGGACCCGACCGCTGGCCGAACAGGGACGGGCCGATCTCACCGAGCAAAAGCTCAGGCTGTCGGCGATCATGCAGGGGCAGGAGGCGGTGCGACGCGGTACCGAAGGCCTGGCCGCCAACGTGCGACGTCTATCGCGACGCTCGCCGATCGTGGGCCCGGAGTTGGTGGCCTCCGCAGACAGGCTCGTCTCGCAGATGGCTCGGGCACGCTCCGAGGTCGAAGCCGGTCAGGTCGGCGCAGCCTACGCGCGACAACGGGACGCCATGACCGGCCTCAACGAACTGGCACAGCAGCTCATGCACCTCTCCGACCAGATGAACCAGACGACGGCGCAGATGGCGCTGCGAGAGTACCTGCGCCGGCTGGAGGAGCTGGCCCAACGGCAGGAGGCGCTGAACCAGCAGTCGGGCAATCAGAGCGGCGGCGAGGGCCAGTCCCGTCCCGGAGAGGGCACCGAGGGTCAGCAGCCTATGCCAGGCTCCGGACCGGGTGATGCGGGGCAACTGGCGATGGAGCAGGCGATGATCCGGCAGGCGCTCCAGAAGCTCCTCGGCGGTCAGGGAGCCGGGAATCTGGCAGACCGCCTGGGCGGCGTGCCGGGGCAGATGCAGAAGGTCGAGGACGACCTCCGGGGCCGCAAGATCACCCCGCAGACCCTCCAACAGCAGCGCGACATCCTGCACAAGATGCTCGATGCGCAGCGGTCACTGTACTCCAAGGACAAAGAGAGCCGTGAGCGCAAAGCGGAAGCGCCACGGCCCTATAAGCCACCCAAGGCTCCACCGGTCCTGCGGCCTGACTTGATGCGCCCGGCCCCAACTCCGCAGCGTCGACAGGACCTCGGAGGCAGCGAGCTACCCCTCGACTACGAGGCGATCACCCGGGCGTACCTGGAACGTCTGGGGCGCTAGTGCCCACACGGCGTCCATAGGGCTTTCCATCCCAGAGCGCCCCAACCGTGCTGTGAGGGTGAGCCTGGCGTACCTCACCCCGGCCTCTTGACAGGCCATTTCATTGAGGGGATGCCAAAGGCAGGGGTGAGGTGTCGTTGCGGAAGCGCTAGTCGCTCAGCGGCTCCAGCTTGCGACTCGGCTGCACGGCGCCGAGGACGTTGGCGATGCTGGCCACATAGCCGGGCAGTCGTCGCTCCTGCGGGCTGATCCACTCGTGCACCCCGTGAGCCGTGAACTCCTCCAGGAGTGTCACAACCAGTCGCCGGGCGGCCAGGTCATCCTCGACCCCGATCGTCTGAATCAGCCAGCCGGAGGGAGTCGCCCAGTAACCGCCGTTCTGGTAGGTGTCCGGCGCAACGTCGATCAGCAGTCGCCGCCAGTACTCCCCGGCGCGCAGATGTCGCAGGTGCCCCTCGTAGACGCACTCGTCCCACCACTGCGTGAGGTACTCGGCCACCCGTGCGGTCTGGCTCTTGGAGGCCGCGCGGATGACGGCGGCGTAGAGGCTTCCCCACAGGTCGATCTGGTGGCAGTCCTGGGTGGCGGCGTAGAACATCCCCACGGAGTCGTCCCAGAAGTCGCCCATGCGGCGAGCGGTATTCTCCGCCCGCTCGTACCATTCGTGCGCCTCGTCATGGTACTCGGCCCGGGCGCAGAGCTGGGCGAGCGTCTGGAGAGCTTCCCAGTACAGCAGCGTGGTGAAAAGCTCCTTGCCGGTCTTGGCGATGCAGTCGGTGAAGCCGTAGGCCGGGTGAGCCCGGTTCGGGTCGACGTACACTAACAGGTCTTCCGAAAGCGGCACGCTGTCGATGGCCCGGTAGAGCGCATTGCGGCGATCGAGGAAGGCCTGGCGATCGCCGGTGAGTCGCACATAGGCCGCCACGGCCTTGATGAGGAACTGCGCATTGTCGGTCGGCACGTCCGCACCAATCGGGTTGGCGGCACCGCCTACCATGTAGACGGAGGTCCCGTCGGCCTGGCGGCGGTCAGGGATGACGCCATCCTCGCGCTGCCCGGCCAGCAGGTAGTCAATCGCTGCCAGTATCTCGGCGGGTTCCATCAGGTGCCCGGCACCCTCGACCATGTAGCAGAAGTCGCGAGTCCACAGTGCGTTGTAATGGCCGGAGCCGTCGGGACGAAACAGCACGGTCCCATCGGCGGCAACAAGGCGGCACCCGTCAAGGCACTCGCGCGCCAGGGCTTGCAGCGCTTCGTACTCGGTGGTAGGGATGTTGATGGGACGCAGAAAGGGCTTCATAGATCATCAATCCAGACGAGAGAGTGAGTGTAGGCCGCGCGTTGCGTCTACCGATCAGGCGGCATGACCGACTTCGGACTTACAGTGAGGCCAGCAGCGCCTCGGCCTCCTGCTGGGTGCGGCAGCCCGTGCTCATGATGACCTGGTCGCGGTTGAGCTCGGCCAGCAGGGGCTTCACCTGAGCCGGTGGCACGCCGAACAGGAAGAGCTTCTTGCCCGCGTCGAGGACCTGACGGTACATGGGCAGCCAGCAGGGGTCCTCCAGCGCCGCCTGTCCGGCGCCGGGTGTCCACTGGATCCCGTGTAGTTCCGGGATCTCCAGCAGCGCGGGCAAATGCTGGGTTGCGCCCGGACCGTCCAGATGATACAGCGTGTGGTCGAGTCGCCGGCACTGGCACCGCAGGTACGGCGCGACGAACTCGCGGAACATCGCCGGCGAGATCATGCAGGACATGTCGCACTGCAACTTGCACACTCGACCCGGACCCCAGACGCCGAAGGTGACGAAAACTGAGCCGTACACCGGGATGTTGAAGCTGCGGCCCAACTCGTCGTAGTAGCGGAAGTACAGGTCGAGAAGCCGGCGCTGGTAGCGATGCACGGCCTCGGGAGCCTCCAGGAGCTCGATCAGCAACTCCTCAGACCCGCGGAGACTGGCCAGCGCGTCGGTGTTCTCGATCAGGTCCGGGAAGGCCAACACGTAGCGACCTTCGCCCCGCTCTCGGGCCTTGGCGACGAACTCCTGGGTCCACAGCCACCAGCGCTCCTGCGGGTCGTACTGCAGATCGGGACCGGTGGCAAGGTCGTCGATGCAGGGCTTGTACCAGACCGTCTGGGGCATGAATACCGGCTCCGAGCCCAGATGGACCGCGAGACTCCCCGGCCCAAGATGCGTCTGAAGGGTCGGAACCGATTCGCCGCCAAACCAGGTGCGTCGGAAACCCGCTTCAGCCTGCGCCAGGCGGAACTCCTGGTCGGTCCACTTGGTGAAGGAGTCCTCGGGCTCCGGCGGAGCCTCAGGACCCGGAAGGGGCTTGGAACGCGGTGCCGTGATCCACAGCGGCATTCGGTCCAGCGTAGCGCCGTTCCAGAAGGCGGTCATACGCTCGCGCGTCTCGTCGAAGTCGGGCTTGTAGAAAAGCTCCATCGGGGCCGTGCCCCTTTCCCGGTATGTGGAGGTCTGGGTCGACTACTTCGAATGGGCGGCCCCGACCAGTTCACGAAGACTCGCAACGCCCTCGGCTTCGCACCACTTCTGCAGGTCCTCGACGATCCTGACGGCCGCCTGTGGCTCGACGAAGTTCGCGGTGCCGATGGCGACGGCGGAGGCTCCGGCGAGGATCAACTCGAGCGCATCCCGCGCCGACATGATCCCACCCATGCCCAGGATAGGAGTGTCCAGCGCCTCGGCAACCTGCCACACCATCCGCACCGCCACAGGGCGAATCGCCGGTCCGGAGAGCCCGCCGGTCTTGTTCGCCAGCACCGGTCGACGCCGGGCCACGTCAATGCTCATCCCCAGCAGCGTGTTGATCAGTGAGAGGATGTCCGTGCCGCCCTCAACCGCTGCCTCGGCCATCTGCACGATGTCGGTGACGTTGGGTGAGAGCTTGGTGATGAGCGGGAGCCTGGTCTCGGCCCGAACTGCCGCCACGAGCTCGCGGGTCAGAATCGGGTCGACGCCGAAAGCCATGCCGCCGACCTTCACGTTCGGGCAACTGATGTTCAGCTCCAGGGCATCCACGCGGATCGGCGACGGATGATCTGCACTGTCTCGGCTCGCCGTCTCCAGGCGTCGGGCGATCTCCACGTAGTCCTCGATGCTCTCACCGGAGATGTTCACGATGACCGCTGTGCTGAAGCGACTGAGAAAGGGCAGCTTGTGAGCGATGACCGCATCGACGCCGGGGTTCTGGAGACCGATAGCGTTGAGCATCCCGGCGGGCGTTTCGGTGATACGCGGCGCCGGATTGCCCTCCCGCGGGTGCAGTGTCGTCCCCTTCACCATCACGCCGCCGAGGCGGTTCAGGTCCTCGAACTCGGCGTACTCCTCGCCAAAGCCGAAGGTCCCGGAGGCAGTCAGCACCGGGTTGCGCAGCACAAGTGGGCCCAGGTAGGTGGTCAGGTCAGTGGGCATGGTAGTGGCATTGTCCGGGTGGCCGGCTGAGGGGCACCGGCAGAATGGGTGCGTACGTCAGAGGGTCTTCTCCCAATCAACGGTGCGAGCGTCGAAGACCGGACCGTCCTTGCACACCCGCTGGTTGGGTGGGTCGGTGTGAGTCGCGATCGCGCAGCCCAGGCAGGCGCCGATTCCGCAGCCCATGAACTGCTCCAGCGAGGCCCAGCACTGCACACCGGCAGCCTCGCAGATCCGTCCCACCTGCGCCATCATCGGCCTGGGTCCGCAGGTGTAGACGACACCCACGTCGCCGCGGTCGAGTTGTGCGGGAAGGTACTCGGTAACGATTCCCTGCTCGCCCACGCTGCCGTCTTCTGTGACCGCCTGGAACTCCTCGCAGCGTCCGGCGAACTCCTCCCAGCACACCAGGCTGTCTTCATTGCGTGCGCCGAACAGCCCGCGAACGTAGCTTCCTTCCGGAGAGTTCTGGAGCACGTCGGCCAGGAAGACCAGCGGTGCGACGCCAACGCCGCCGGCAACCAGGAGCGGAGTCTGGCCCGCCTCGGGAAGCGGGAAGCCGTTGCCCAGAGGTCCCATCAGGTCCAGCACGTTGCCCGGTGCGACATGGCCCAGCACATCGGTGCCACGCCCCACGGTGCGCACCAGAATCTGGATATGGCCACGGTGCTTGTCGCACAGCAGAAGGCTGATGGGCCGCCGCAGGAGCGGGTCAAAGGTGCCCGTGACGCGCACATGGACGAACTGCCCCGGACGGGCTGTTGTGGCGATCGCCGGACAGTCCAGCTCCAGGAGGTGATGCCCGGGCGCTACCCGATCACAGCGAGTCACCGGTGCTTGTTGTGAGGTCATGGGGACGGGCCTGCCTCTCTGGGAGCCGGCGCCTTGCAGGGCCAAACCGAGGTGCCGGGTTCCGGTGATTCCTCAGTCCAGGCCGGGCTGGTCCTTCAGGGACTGGCCCGCCAGGACTGCCTCTACTAGGCGCATGGTCTGCGCATAAGCATCGTCGATGTGGTCGCGCACGGCGACGGTCTCGGCACGGGAAGTCCGCAGACCCTCGCCGAGGTTGGTCATCATGGCGCGTACCGAGTCCGGGCCGGTGCTGCCCAGGCTAACCTGCCGCTTGAGGCAGTTCAGCGGCTCGATGACCGCCACGATCTCCTCCTCGGTCAGTTCCTGGCCGTGCTCCGCCAGAAGCTGCTGCACGCGGAGATGGTCGTCGAGGTTCTTGCCCTCAGCCACAAGTGTGCCGACCAGCGAGCCGACGATCTCGTGGCAGGTGCGGAAGGGCAGGCCGCGGTCGCGGACCAAGTAGTTCGCAAGCTCGGTGGCGGTGGCGAAGTTCAGGCCCACCAGCTCGCGCATCCGGTCAAGCCTGAAGGTGACGGTCTTGACCATCTCGGTGACGGCCCGCAGGCACATCTCGGTGCTATCGAAGGCCTCCCACAGAGGCGGCTTGTCCTCCTGCAGGTCGCGGTTGTAGCCACTGGGCAGCGCCTTCATGAGCGTGAGAATCTGCATCAGGCGGCCGTAGACGATCCCCACCTTGCCGCGCGTGAGCTCGGCGATGCAGGGGTTCTTTTTCTGCGGCATGATACTGGAGCCGGAGGAGTACGCGTCGTCGATCTCCAGCATCCGGTACTCGTAGGTGGACCACAGGACGAACTCCTCGGCGATCTTGGACAGGTTGGACATGAGGATCGCCAGGGCGCAGATGGTCTCGGCCACGAAGTCGCGAGTGCCGACGCAGTCGAGGCTGTGCTCCTGGACGCCGTCGAAGCCCAAGAGCCAAGCAGAGAGCCTGCGGTCGGTCGGGAAAGAGGTGCCTGCCAGGGCGGCTGCTCCGAGCGGGCTGAGGTTGACACGCCGGTAGGCATCGGCCAGGCGCTGATCATCCCGGGCCAGACCCGAGGCGTGACCGGTAAGCCAGAAGGCCACGGAAACCGGCTGCGCATGCTGAGTGTGGGTGTAGCCGGGCATGACGGCTTCCTCATGACCCTCGGCACGCTTGAGCAGCGCCTCACGCAGGTCAAGGAGCGCCTCGCGCAGGTCGAGAATTCGCCCGCGAGTGTGGAGTTTGCAGTCGGTGACCACCTGGTCATTCCGCGAGCGAGCGGTATGCAGGCGACCGCCCATCTCGGGTCCGGCACCGGTGCGCAGGTAGGTCTCGACATTCATATGCACGTCTTCGAGCTCGCGCTTGAGCTCAAAGGTGCCGTCTTCCCAGGCCGACTTGGCCTTCTCCAGCCAGCGCAGGATCTCGCGCAGGTCTTCCTCGGCGATGATCCCGCAGCGGGTGAGCATGATTGCGTGGGCCTGGCTGCCCCAGATGTCCTCGGCCACCATCCGCCCGTCGGCAGCAGTGGATTCGGAGAAATCGAGGGCGATGTCGGCCATCTCGGCGGAGAAGCGTCCGCCCCAGAGCTTGGAGGATTTGTGGTCTGCCATGTCGTGCCGGTTCCTTCGGTAGTCAATGACGCCGCGACCTGGGTCGCCGGTCGTGTGTTGAGTACGCGCAGCTATTCGTTGGCGGGCTTGCCGTCGACGACCTTCTTGAGGTCGGGATAGAGCCGGTCGCCCGTGCCGACGAGGGTCAGGACGATGGCCTCGAAGGCCTCAAAGCCGACGCCGTTTTCGGTGGTGAAGGTGTAGGACAGCCGCACCTCGCCATCGCTCTTATCCCACTCGAACTTGCCGATGTTCAGGTCCCAGTTGCGCTCCATGAGGGTCCGCAGCACGCGCGGAAGAGTCCGGCTGTTCTGCGGAGCCACCAGATAGCGGTTGAGGAACAGATAGACAAGCTGCGTCTTCGTGTCGATGACGATGTGAAGCTGGTGGGTCGCGTTGTCCATCTTCACCGGGCAGTTCAGCACAGGCCAGTCGCCAGAAGTGTCCACCTCATACTTGAGGTCCATCCGGTCCATGTAGGAGCGGATCAGCGACAGAGCGTTCTCGCCAAAGGAAGAGGTCTCACCACCTGAGGCCCCTTCGATGGTGCCGGGCTCGACGCGGTCGGACATGATCTGCACCACTGCGGGCGCAGCAGCGGCATCAAGGGCGTCCATCTCGAGACGGTCCTTCGCCCTGCCCACCGAAGTCCAGTCGAAGCCTGGGATCGCCGCCAGCAGGGGCATGGCGAAGCTGATCGGTGTGGCGTAGATCTCGCCGGCCTTCACCCGAGTCCCGCCCACGTTGGCCAGCAACAGGGAGGTGACGACGCCGATGGCCTCACCCCGGTCATTGAGGAGCGGGCCGCCACTGTTCCCCGGGTTGACCACGGCATCGACCACCAGAACCTGATCGGAGCCCTCCTGCCGCAGCGACACGATCCGGCCGCTGGTGGAGGTCACGGACTTCTCGCCGAAGGGGAAGCCGATGGCCAGCACCGCTTGCTGACGCTTCACCTCGGCCGAGGTGCCGATGTGCACAGAGGGTAGTGGCTTGTCCGTCTCAACCTTGAGCAGCGCGAGATCGTGGTCCTCGTCGGCGGCCAGAACCGTAGCCGGCAGCTTCTCTTTCTCCGCGAGGACGATCTGCACGGTCTTGGCGCGGTGTACGACGTGCTCATTGGTGAGGACGTACCCGCGGGCGTCCACGAGGAAGCCACTGCCGAAGGATTTGAGCTCGTTGTCTTCGGCGAAGGCCAGACATGACAAGGACAAGATAAGGGTGATGATCGCAAGGGCGTAGATGCGAGTGCTCATTGTCCTGCCTCCCGTCGGGGCTTCAGAGGATGCTGCGTCATCGGTTGTCGACAGACACCAAGATACGCCCTGGGTCAACGCCTCTCAGGGCCACACGCCTGTGCCGATTCGCGAGCGCCTCTATCCTGTGACGCCCCACTGTTCCTCTTCGAAGTACCAGCTTTCGGTATCGTCGAGGAACTCCTGGGTCTTCACGAGGAGCTGCAGGTGTCCGCGCTCGGAATCGACGAGCGCCTTGTAGAAGAGCTTTGCCCCCGGATCCGCGGCGGCGGCCAGTTGGGCCTTGTAGAACTCGATGCTGTCGCGCTCGCCCTGCATCGCGAGGTCATAGGCGTCGGTCAGGTCGGTGTCGCTGGTGACCTCGCCGGCAATGGCGTCGCGCGCATTGGTGAAGATCTCCTTCACCTGGGCGGCCTCGAGCTTGCACTCTTCGCTGCACTCCGAGGCATCGGGCCAGCCTTGTCCAGCCTTCATCTGCTCGTAGAACTGCTGGATGTACTCGGCGTGCTTGTCTTCTTCTTGGGCCAGGAAGGTGAAGGTCTGCTGCGCCAGAGGGTTAGCTGCACGCTGGGCAGCATCTTCGTAGTAGCTGCGTCGGTCCTCTTCCTTTGCGAGTGCCTGTTGCAGAATGACCAGGACATCCTCAGCCATCGAAACCTCCTCCAATCGGTTCGGGAACGGCGTTCCCTGGGATGGAGCGGAACGGTGACCGGCAGAGACTGTCGCCTCAGGCAGGCGGCAAGAGAAGGATGCGGGTGTGTACGCCCAGGTCGGCTTCCCCTGGACCGAGCATGACGAGGTCCAGCGTATTCTCCTGGCCCTCGCTGACTTCCAGAATCTCAGCGGTCAGCTCAAAACTGCCCTCGCCGAGCGTCAAAACCTGGAGTAGGCCGGTGGAACGGCCGATGCCGGAAAGCGCCAGCCAGGCGATGTCTTCCGACTTGAGCCAGTAGCGTCCGAAGACCACGAACCGTTCGCCCGGCTTGAGGGTACGACAAGAGCCCCGGACCTCGGATATGGATATCCGAAGGTCCGGGGCATAGCGTGGATCGCACTGCTCCGTGGTCGTGCGAAAAGGCAGTGACTGCAGCGGCGTGTCTGACGCGCTCACGGGACTCCTCCTCTCATCGCCCACTACTCGCGACGGTCCCAGGCCGGCACTGCCTGAAGGAGCTGCCTACTTGACGTAGGGCATGCCGCGATGTCCCAGGATCTGGTACTGGAACCCGTGGATCTTGACTGCCGGACCGGATTCCTGCTGATCCCAGACGATCCGGACCTCGCCCGGCTCCTTCGCCCGCTCAACGATGGCGCGCAGCTCAGGCCGGAACAGGCGAGTGTCGGACTCGCGGCTCAGGATGTCGATGGTCCCGCGGTAGAGCTGGACCTTGTACTTGCCGTTGACCGCCCACTGGGTGGCGTCGATGAAGGCGTCGCAGGCGTTCTTGACCGGGTGATACCAACCGCCATGATAGACCATGTAAGCCCACTGGCGCTCGACCTGCGGCTTGAACTGGATCTCTTCCTTGGTGAGGCAGAGCTGCTCGCAGTCCTTGTGGAGGGCAAGCAGGATCGTCGCCGCCGGCGCCTCGTAGACTTCGCGGCTCTTGAGGGCGATGAGGCCATCCTCGAACATGTCGATCTTGCCGATTGCGTGCTGGCCGCCGAGCTTGTTGAGGTAATGGACGATCTCTGCCAGGTCGGTGATCCCGTCGCAGCAGACCGGGAGGCCCTCCTTGAACTCGATCTCCATGACGTGGGGCTGAGCCGCGGCGTTCTCCGGGTACTTGTACCAGAGGTACTCGTCCTGCGGGATGCGCATGCTCAGGTTGGAGACCTCGCCGGAGCCGATGGAGCGGCACCACATGGTCAGGTCGTCGCCGATGCCTGCCTTGAAGGGGATGCCATACTTCTTGGAGAGTTCCTTCTCCTCTTCGCGGTTGAAGTTGAAGTCGCGGACCGGGACGACGACGGTCAGATCCGGGGCGAAGAGCGAGAAGACGTTGTGCATCCGGTACTGGTCATTGCCCTTGCCGGTGGAGCCTTCGCAGATGGCGTCGCAGCCCTGCTCGACGGCGAACTCAGCGACCTTGCGGGCGATGAGCTGCCGGGTCATGGAAGTCGCGACCGGGTAGCCTTCGTAGCTGGAGTTGGCCTTGATTGCCTTGGTGAGGAACTCGCTGACGAACTCCTTCTCGGCGTCCATGAAGTGCCAGGGCACGCCCAGCAGCTCGGCCTTGGACTTGCACATTGCGATCTCTTCGTCGGACAGGCCGACGTTGACGGTGCAGGCCAGAACCTCGTCGGCACCGTAGAACTCGGTGAGGAGCTTGAGGGCGAGAGCGGAGTCAAGGCCGCCGGAATAGGCGACAGCGCATTTCTTCACTTTCGGGATTTCGAGGGTGTACTTGCCGGAAAGATCCATCGTAGATTCTCCTCCTAGAATGCCGGGGCCTCGCCCCGGCCAGACTGCTATCAGTCATCAGAGTCCTCGTCCTGAATGCTGAACCCGCGAGGGTTCTGGAGCCTGAAGGCACCGCCCTCCTTCACCAACTCGCCGCAACACGTGACTGCCTTCCGTTCGCCATGCGCGTACACGGCCTTCGCATAGGCACCTTCTGACAGCTCCATCTTGACCTTGCGGGGCTTGTCGTCAACAAAGGCCAACACCGACACGACACCCGATGATGCCTCTGGACCCCGCGCCAGATTTGTGACCAGGCCAACCACTTCGAACTCCTCACGTGGGAGTGTGCCGCGTAGCACACGGCCCGCCTCTTCGATGACGGGCATCGTGTCGGCTGAGAACTCAACCTGCGACGCTACTGGCTCGCGCAGAGGACGAGTACGCGACCATGAGAAGCTGATTGTTAGGTCGCCGTGGTCCTCGTTGGCCTGACTCATCCCAACCAGCGAGTCGCACAGGTTTGCGCTAACTCCCCTTTCCACGGCCTCGAGGAAAGAGTCCGCAGAGCCCTGGGAAGCTGCCTGCACCGTCGCCTCCCTGGTAGCGGTGAGGGCCTGGGCGAGCGTAGTTGTGACCTTCCGCTCGAAGGGCTCATCCATGTCAGGGAAGAGGTGGCCGGCCTCGGCGGCAGACAGCACCGGTGAGACCTTGGAGACCACTGTGATCACGAAGCTACCCCGCTCGGTCTGGCCCATTCGCAGTCTGTCGACGTACTGCGCTGCCTGGGCCGGCTTCCGCGTCTGGAAATAGGCCCTCGGCCCCACCGCGGCGCAAGCGGCAGCCATCATCATGTCGCGCGCGTAGGTGACGAGGTTGACCGCCCTGTCGATGGGAACACTGCCATCAGCCGTCTCAGGCCATCGAGCCCGAACGCGCAGGACATCTGCGAGTGTCTCCTGCAAGTCCCTGACTATCTCCAGTTGCGAGCGCGCTTCCTTCTCCTCAAGTGCGGACAGCACGTCGGCAATGCGGAACGCGTAGTCACGAAAGTCCTGTCGGAGGGGCAATGCGAGCTCGTGCTTGGCGCCGGGCTCGCACGTGACCCAGGTTGAGAACTTGTCCCTCACCTGGCTCTCCTGCCGCCACCCCGTGGAGCGCAGGTACAGAGCAAGCTCAAGCGGAGCGATCGTGACAAGCGTCTGAGGGTCTCGGATTGTGGCTCTCATCACGCACCTCCGGAGCCGATCTGGTCTAGGAGCATGGTGAGCGCTTGAGGCGTGAACCGCTGAGACGGGTCAAGGGGTACGCTTACCGTGTAGTCGTTGGGCGACTCAGGCATTCCCTCCAGTGACGTCCAGACAGCGGTGTGCCTTAGCACCAGATCCTCGTCGTTGCACGTTAGCCAAGCTTCTGGCGTCTTGGGCACAAGCACCACAATCAGGATCCGCGGCACCATCATGTTGGGGTCGCGAAGTTCGTCGTAGTTCTTGACCTTTAGAGGGTATGAAGCGCCTTCCGTGCCGAAGGGTCCCCTGCGCCAGTGCTTGGCCTGTGCCTCAAGCCGGGGCGACGTAACAGGCCCGTTGCCGCCCTTCCGTGAGAAGCTCAGGTCGACGCTGTCATCGTCAACCTCCGGCCGCGTGACACTGCACCCCGCAACCGAAGCGACGGCCCGGACGTAGGCGAAGCTGAACTGCTGGCCCTGTTCGTTGATGTCCGTAGCCGGCACCTCCCGAGCACCGGGTCCCCCACGAGAGCAATCGTCTAGGGCACGCCGCGCAGGGCGGCTGTTGGTTTGGATTGACTGTCTGCGCGCAACGCGGGTTCTGGCCTGGGCCGCCTAGACGATCTGCTCGCAGTAGGCGCAGCGCAGACCCCCGTCATGCTCGTACACCAGTGGCTCAAGATAGCTCTCTGTGCTGACGACGCACTTGGGGTTGCTGCAGCGCACACCGGGAACGACCCTCTCCACCGGTTGCCTGTCGGGCTCCGCGGGTTCTGCCTCCTGAGGCCTTCCAGACTCGCCGGCGTCAAGCCGGAACGAGCCTTTCGCATGCCCCCTCTCGTTAACACCCAGGAGTGCAGCAATCAGCGCCATGCGTATCGGAACACCGCCGGCTGCCTGCTCGAAGTACTTGGCCCGCGGGTCCTCGTCCACTGCGGTGCTGATCTCATCCACCCGGGGCAGCGGATGCAGGACCAGCGAATCCTCGGGGGCCAGCGCCATCAACTCCGGTGTGAGGATGAAGCAGCCGCGAACCCGCTCATACTCCTCGGGCGAGTCGAAGCGTTCGCGCTGGACACGTGTCATGTAGAGGATATCCAGATTCGGCAGCGCTTCCTCCAGGCTGTGCAGCTCGGTGGGTCGCTTGCCGCCGATCTGGGCGATGCCGTCCATGAACTCCGCCGGCATCCGCAACTCCGGCGGTGATACGCAGACGATGTCGGAGCCGAAGCGTGCCATGATCGGCCCCAGTGAATGAACCGTGCGGCCGTACTTGAGGTCGCCGCACAGGCCGACACGCAGCCCGGAGAGAGTGCCCCGGTTGCGCTGGATGCAGAACAGGTCGGTCAAGGTCTGCGTCGGGTGCTCGTGCGGCCCGTCGCCCGCATTGATGACGGGAACGGAGGCGCTCTCCGCAGCGACACGAGCCGCACCGGCTCGCGGATGCCGGATAACAATGATGTCACTGTAGCCTGCGGCCATGCGGATGGTATCGGCCAGGGTCTCGCCCTTCTGCACCGAACTGGCCGACGGGTCGGCGAAGCCCAGGACCTGGCCACCCAGTCGCAGCATCGCAGAATCGAAGGAGAGGCGAGTCCGGGTGCTGGGCTCGAAGAACAGGCTGGCGAGAATCCGATCCAGCGGCCGTACAGGTGTGCGCCGGGAGGGATCATCGAAGCCAATAGCCGTGGCCATCTTTCCTGCCACGTCGAGAACATACAGGATCTCGGCGGTCGTGAGGTCTTTGAGTGATATGAGGCTGCGTCCGGCGAGAGACACCCACGCACCTCCCTGCGAAGTGGTTACTGGCGGAAAAAAACGGACGGTGCAGTTGCACCGGCTTGCGTCCACGACCTCGGCAAGGAGCTAACTGAGGCCGAGGGCCCTGTTGAGGTCATCCCGCATATCGGCCGTCGCGGCAGCAGCGGCCTCAGCGAACTGTGCGGGTGAGAATCGTGAGCTGTAGGGCTCGGCCTGGTAAGCGAAGAGGATGCCCCGTGAGGAGTTCACCACGGCTCCGAGGCCCCGATCACCAAAACCACCGACTACATCCTCTGCTCCGCCGCCCTGCGCCCCATAGCCGGGTACCAGGAAGGGCACCTTCGGGAAGGCCTCGCGCAGCTCCACGAGCTGGTCCGGGTAGGTGGCTCCCACCACAGCGCCGACGGAGGAGTACCCGCTTTCGCCCACCAGGTCACGTCCCCAGGTCGCCACAAGCCGCGCCATCTCCTGATAGGTAAGCCGCCAGCCGCCGGTGGTCTCCACCGACAGGTCCTGGATCTCGCCTGACGAGGGATTCGAAGTCTTCACCAGCACATACAGGCCGCCGCCGGTGCGAGAGGCGGCGTCAATGAAGGGCTGCACACCATCGCTGCCCAGATAGCCGTTCACGGTCAGTGCATCGACGCCCGGATACCCGTCCTGGGGCTCGAAGTAGGCCTGCGCGTAGGCCGCAGCCGTCGAGCCGATATCGCCACGCTTGGCATCCAGGATTACCAGCAATCCGTGGGCCCTGGCGCAGGCGATGACCTCCCACAGAGCCGCATAGCCCGCAGCCCCTAGAGCCTCGAAGAAGGCCGCCTGCGGCTTCACCACCGGGGCCAGGTCGGCAACGGCCTCGATGATGCTGCAGCAGAAGGACAGGTAGGCCTCTGCTGCCTCCACAGCGCCCTTCTGGGCACTTGTGCGGAGCGCGCCGGGCAGCGACTCAATCCGTGGATCCAGGCCCACGCAGACACGACTGGATTTGTCCAGCACGGCACGATGAAGGCGGTCGGCGTAGCTGTCCATGGCCCTGGCTTCCCGGGGTGTGCGCGGTAGTTACGTGGGGCGATTATACATTCTGCCCTTACGGGCTGTCAAAATCCCTCAGAGGGGCAGAGACGCCGCTCTCTGGGCCTTCTGAAGGACTTCTGCGACGCCTCGGAGTTGCGGCGCCCTCCGCCGGAAACTTCGTGGCCCAACTGGGCGTCTTACTAGCCGGAAGGGGCCTCGCCGGGGGTATACTCTCGGGCGGGGAGAGCCGAGTGGTTGGCTACGAATTGACCGGCCGGCAAGCCGGTGATAGACTTCGTAGCAGCAACGCGGAGAGTTCGCCTTTTCCCTGTCAAGCCTCCCAGGTCTATCGTAATTCTATGCTACAGGGCGGTGTCAGCCATGAAGAACGGCCCGATGCGTCTCGCCTTCCCCTTGTTACTCGCCCTGCTGTGCAGCTACGCCCTTGCACAGCCTGCCGCCGGCGGCACCACGACAGCCCCGACCCTACCACCTCCGCCGGGCGGCACTCAGACGCCCGGTACCGGGGCACCCACGACACCTCCGCCAGCCACTCAAGCGCCGGCCGCTGGAACGACGGGAGCCCCTGTGCAGGGCACAACCACTGCCCCGACGGCGACGGGCCCGGTTCAGCCGCCACCGCAGGAGGTAACTGCTGCAAAGCCGGCCACGCCCGAGCAGCTCTGGCGTGACACCTGGGTTCTGTGGAAGACTACGCAGCTCGGCATCAACCCCGACCAGGCGAAGCGGATTGCGGAGCCCCTGACGGGCCTGCAGACCGTCGTCACCCAGGGCAAGAAGCTTCGCGCCGATACCTGGAAGACCGCCGGGACCACGGTCCAGGCCGTGATCGACCAGTGGATGATGGGTCGCGAGCCCGCTCCGCAGTTGACGGCTGTGGCCGACGACGCTGCGAAGAAGGCCCAGGGCCAGACTGCTCAGGAGCAGACGCTGACCCAGTCCACCGCAGCCACCGTCGTCCAGAACCTCACCCCAGATCAGAGGAACCTTGTCGAGTCTGCTGATGAAGCCACCGCGCGCGAGCAGGCCAGGGCGAACTACGACGGTGCCTCGACCTTCGGCGAGTACCTCACCGGCGTCATCGCCTCGCACCGCTACCTGATGCCCGATGAGTACGTGGCGATCCGCGCCCTGGAGGCCGACCGGGCTGCGGCCAAGCTTGCAGACTCGCGATCCCCGCAGTTCACGCAGGTCAAGCAGGGGATCCTGGGGATCCTCGACCAGGCCGCCAACATGAACGATCAGCAACTGGCCGCCGCGCTGCCGCAGTTCCCAGCCCAGATCCAGCAGTACCTGGGCATCACCAGCGACGTGCCGCAGCGGGCGATCACCTACGAGGCCTTCCAGCGCTGGATCAAGGACAGCCGGACGCCTGAGTACCTGAACCTCTACGGGACGCCCGAGGCCAGGCCCCTGCCGCCGGAGGAGGAGCCGACGCTGGATGACCTGCAGAAGGCACTTGCCACGGCCCAGTGGGTCTCGATGTTCAACAGCCTGCGCCTGGACCCGCAGCAGCTCGCCCAGGCATCCCAGATCTGCACGGCAGCCAGGCAGGAAGTGGACAAGCGCAAAGCTGCCAAAGAGCAGATCATGACCACGGCCGTGAAGCAACTCACCAACGTCCTCCCGGTCCTGGTCACGGGCAAGCCGGTCAACGATCAGTGGCGGGCCGTCCTGTGGCAGTTGGAGGCCGCCATCCAGAAGGAGGACGACTCGCTCAACGAGGCGATGGTGCCCCTGGTCGAGGCCCTGCGGCACGTCTTCTATCCGGATCAAGCAGCGATGGTCGACTTCCGGGTTCCTCCGGGCGTCAGCGGCGGTCAGAGCACACCCCAGGAGCGCGCGACCACCAAGAAGCAGGATGCCGCCATGGTGAAGGAGGCCATGGACCTGATCTCCTTCCTGCGCCCCCTGGATCAGCCAACCTTCCTGCGGCTGCGACCGGCTCGGGTCGACCAGTTCCTGAGCCGCTACATGCGCCAGGGATCGCGGCAGTATGACGCCGCCAGCCAGCGCATCTCGGAGATCATCCAGAGCTCTCGCGGCATCCAGGGCAACCAGTGGCAGGATAGCTTGCCGGACGTCGCCCTCGAATGCCTGCGCGCCGCCGGTCAGTTGCAGAGCGACCGGGGCGGATGGCGGCCCAGCAATCGCGGGCTGGACTGGTACGGGGTTCGTGACCTGCTGGTATCGCCCGAAGCCGGGGAGGCTGCGAAGAAGATGCTGACTGTCCGCACCCAGGGTGCCGGCGGATAGCAGCGGACGTCTGGACGGAACACCATTTCGGTCTACCTTGAGCCCTCGCTTCGTGACGCTTCCTGTCGCAGGCGAGGGCTCTTTCGCACCAGCCGACAAGGACCCGTAAGGGGGCATACGTCATGGAGCAGGTGAACGAGCACGACCTGGAGTTCCGTCACGGTGACCACGGACCCAAGTACCTCTTCCGCGGTCCTCATCACGAGTGGGGCGTCATCGTTTTCAAGCCCGGCCAGTCACTCGGCCCCCACAAGCATGAGCAGGTCGAGGAGACCTTCTACTTCGAGACCGGGACGCCGCAGATGGTCGTCGACGGACAGTCCCACCGCGTGAAGCCCGGTGACGTCTTCAAGCTCTCGCCCGGCGAGGCGCACGACATCCTCAACGACGGCGACAGCGACACTCGCCTGATCTTCATCAAGTGTCCTTACGTGCCCACCGACAAGATCGACCTCAAGTAAGGCTCCGCCTGCGAGAGCCCGACTGCGCCAGAGCCCCTACCGGGACAGAACATCGAAGGTCACGGCGCCCCGGTGTGCCTGGCCGTCGAGTTCGCCCGTGGTCAGCTTGGGCGTCTTCTCGGTCTGGCGCGTCACGGTGAGGTCTCGCAGCGACACCTGGGCTCCGTCGGTGGTCAGCACCAGCCCGGTCTTGTCCACGGGCAACTGCACCCGCAGAACGAAGCGGTAGAACCGCCACTGTGTCCCGACGGTCACGGCATCTGCCATCCCGGGCAGAGGCTGGCGGTCACGCTCGATGCGGAGTGTTAGCTTCGTCTCCGCCGGTGCCTGGGCCCAGAAGCTCACCTCGACCTGACTACCCGAGTCCAGCCCCTCCAGCGGCCCGATCGTGACCGGCTGACCGGCACCGACCTGCTGCGCCTTCACCGGCAGGCGCTCCACCTCCACGTGCGCATGGAAGGGCACCACATACACCGAGCCTTCCCAGGAGCCGTCCTTGCGCAGGCTCTTGAGCAGACCTGTGTGGTCCGGCCCGGTACCCAGGCAGGCGATGTGGAAGGCCTGATCTCCCATGCCCACTGAGCGCACCTGCCCGACGCCGCCGGTCATCCCGGGACGAGGCGCTTCCTTCTCCACGAGCCGCTTCGCCGCAGCGGTCATCGCGAGGTTGTAGCCCTTGTCATACCCCGCCGGCCAGTTCATGCAGTGGACGCCGTAGCCGCCGTTCTCGAAGATGAAGCGGAGTTGCTGGTAGGCGACCTCTGCATCGGGGTGCAGGGCCTGGTACTCACCGATGCTGATCATGTCGAAGCCGCTGCGATGGGCGTCCTGCAGTGCATCGTGGTCCTTCTTGTACCACACACCGTATCGAGTGAATCCGTAACCCACGCCGGCGTTCAGCATGTAGTCCACCGGCGTGATCCTGGAGACCACCTTGCTGAAAGCCTTCGTATCGCCAATCGCGTACAGGTCCGGGATCTGGTGGCAGGCGATCGACTCCGGCGGGAACCCGGCCAGCAGCGCCTCACGGAAAGTCTGGGCCACTCGCCGCGTCACGACGTAGCGGTTGTAGGCGACCCACTGGCGGAAGAAGGGGTTGTCGGCAGAGGTCTCATCCCAGGCGCCTCGTCCGGATTGGCGCGGTGCGTCGAAGTACTCCGCGAAGGGCGTGCCGAACTCGCGGTTCAGCGAGGACTTGTCGCCGCCGTAGAGACTCCGCAGGTACTGGTAGAAGCCCTCGATCATCCGCGGGTTGTAATCGCCCACGGTTCCGTCCCTCTCGACGGCGATCTCATGCTCGTGATTGGGCTCGACCTGGACGAAGTGCTCCGGATTGCTTCGGAAGCGAGGCGCAAGATTGTGCAGGAAGGTCCGCAGGGGACGGATATACAGGTTCTCCAGCCCCGGAATCCCGAAGGCGTAGGTCGAGGCGTTGAACCCGGAGGTGTCGAACTCGCCGTAGTCCACCGGGTTGTCCTTGCGGGTCAGCGCCAGGTAGCGAGGCAGCTTCGTCTCGGGGTCGATCACGTCATGCCAGGCCTTGAAAGAGCCCTTCATCATCCGGTGGGTGAAGCAGGGCTCCCAGGTGCTCGGGAGTTCCTTCTCGTAGCCGTCGAGGGTCGCAAGATGGCGCTGGAGGAAGTCGGGGCCACCCACAGCCTCCGGGTCGCGCTCACACAGCGCCGGGTCACCGGCCGCCGGTGTAGACAGGTCGGTGCGGATATGCCGGAACCGGCCGCGCTTCACGTACTGCCCTTCGCCAACCGCCGGATCGTCGGCAACGTAGCCCTCGAGGTAGAACAGGTTCTCGCGTCGGCCGACGTTGAGTTGCTCGACGCGACCGTCCGGGGCCACACTCCAGATGGTCGATAGCTCCTTCTCAGGGCCGGTCACCAGGAAGGTATCCGTCGCCGTGGCCGAGAGGTATGCCGCACCACCCTCGGGCAAGGGCGGCACGTCACGCCAGCGACCTTCGTTCGTGGCCGGATCGAAGACTGCCGACGGATCGAGGATCGCCGCACGCTTCTGCTGCGGCAGTGTGAGGACCAGGCGTGCCCCGAGAGCGTCCCGGGCGGCACTCATCGCCCGCGGACCCGCCGGCACCTCACCCCGGACGCGGTAGGTGCTCAGGAGGCTGCCGCCGGTGTCATACACCAGCACCTCACAGGGCGCCTCCTTCAGCCCGTAGCGGCTGGTGACCGCCACCTCGTCGCCGGGGTGATTCCCGAGGAAGTCGCCCATTGCGATCAAATAGGGCGGCTGCAGACGAGCGTCCGGCTCGAACTCTCCTAACAGGGCGCCGCTGCGGTCGAAGACTCTCACCTGTCGGACCTGCGTCGAGCTAAGGGGCGCAGCGACGATGCAAGGCCCGAGACTGTGGGAGTCACCGCCTTCGACCTGCACGCCGCCCATCACTTCAGGACCATAGGCCAGGAACTGCACCCGGGCGATCCCGTACCCATCGAGGACCTTCACCAGCGTGTGGTTGCCCGGGTCTTCGCCCTCGCCGACAACCAGTTCGGGCGCGAGTGGCACAGGCAGCTTCACTTCACCGCAGAGGTCGCGAAGCTGGGCGGACAGGTCCAGGTCGCGGTCCATGGCCAGCACGACCGTGGCCGCCGCAGCGGACTCCTCATGCATCACGACACGCGACGGGAGCCTGGTGGCGTCGAGAGCAGAGAGCTTGAGGAAGGGGATCTTGGCGATGGCGATCTCGGAGGCCCTCCCTTCGATGCGCAGGTTCGGCTCGCCCCAGACGGCCCAGTCATAGGCGGGGTTGGAGCGCGGCGACATCTCGAAGGCAATCGTGATCTTCTGACTGGCGAAGGCCCCGAGGTCGAGCACTTCGTCCTGCCACTTCTGCTGGTTCCAGACCTTGCGGAAGGCTTCCTTGCCGTTGAGCAACAGCAGGAACTCGCAACCGTCGAAGATCGGGTTCTCGGCGGGGGAGAAGCCGTCGCGGATGCCGAGGGAGAAGCGCAGCGCCAGGCGCTCACCACCCGCAAGGGTGGGTAGCTGCACGTCCGCATACTCAGCCTTGACCAGCGGCTCTCCGGGGCTGTCGGGGTGCTGACTGAGGGCAGGCCGTCCGACGCCGCCGACACTGGCCGCAGTTCCGGCGGCCTTCATCTTCCCGCTCTGCATGGCGTTCGCGAGATTGTCGACGAAGTCGTAGACGGGCGTGTAATCCCTGGTCAGGCTCTGGGCCGTGACCTGCCCGGCCAGAAGGAGCAGGAGCCCCAGGCCCAGACTCTTGATGAGTGACGCCGCAGGAGCACTCCGGCGACGGGTCTGCGTCTGCATGAGCTCCACTCCCTTGTGGCGGGGCAGGTTCGGCCCTCGGGTTCGCGGGTACAGGTTGGCTGAGCCTTGTCGCCGGCTACTCGCCCGTCCAGGCCAGGTGCTCACGGGCGGCCTGCTCAATCAGCGCGAGGTTCGCAGCGAGATCGACGTTGCTGTCTACGGCCTCGTGCATCAGGCAGCCCGTGTAGCCGATGTCGTCCAGGCCGGCGACGAAGTCCTGCCAGTTGACGATCCCGCGTCCCGGGATCCAGTGCCGCTCGTCGATGCCGTCGTGGTCGGAGATGTGCAACGTCGCGAGCTTGTTGCCCAGAACGCGCAGGGACTCTCGAACGTCTTCATACAAGGTGATGTGGTTGACGTCATAGCAGACCCGGAGGCGTCCGCCGGTGGCCTCGATCAGGTCGAGCATCTCCGCCGTGCGGTTGCCCAGGCAGGTTCGCGGAAGCAACTCACAGGCGAGGGTTAGCCCGCGAGCCTCGGCCTCGTCACAGAGCCGGTGGAGGCTCTCGCCGCAGTTCGCCAGCCGCTGGGGGCGCTGGTCGTCGGTAATGGGCTCCTGGCTGCCGTGGAGCACGACGATGCCGGCTTCGAGCTTCACCGCCACCTCCATCGCTCGCACCACATGGGCGCAAGACTCGGCACGGCCTGCGTCATCGAGCTGGGAGACGTCGGTGCGGTCGAAGGGTGCGTGGACGCTCCAGGCGGTGATTCCGCCACTGACCAGGACTTCGCGGGTCAAAGCAATATGGGCGTCATCGTAGTAGCGGCGGTTGGAGTCGGCGCAGAAGTACTCGACGTGGCGGATCGGTCCGCCGGATAGGATGGAGAGAGAGGATTCGGGGCAGTCGGGGCCGAGACGACCGGCAAAGAGCGAAGTACTTACACCAAGCGGGCGTGTTGTTTTCATGGGGCGGCACTTCGCGAGTCGCGGAGCCTTTCCCTTCTGCCCTCGGCCAACCCCAACAGTCCCAGAAGCTCAGGAGGCTGTCACAGGATGTCAGTCGCAAGAGGCGTATACGTGCTGTTGTGTGCCGTCATGCTGAGTGTTGTCGTGCTGGGCGTCGCTCAGGCTGAGGCCCCGGTTCAGAGCCCGGCGCTGCTCGTGGCCAAGTCGCTGAGTGCGGCCTTCGCCGAAGTCGCCGCTCATGTCACCCCGGCGGTGGTGAACATCTCCTCGACACGAGTGGAGCCCGGACGACGTCTCCCCAGCTCCTCCCTGTTCCGCGACTTCTTCCCGGAGTTTCTCGACATGGTTGAGCCGTCCCGGGAGGTGCAGAGCCTCGGCTCAGGAGTGATCCTGCGGCCGGACGGCTACATCGTCACCAACTGCCATGTCATCCAGGGCGCGCAGGAGAACACGGTGAAGCTGGCCTCGGAGGTCGAGTACCCGGCCACGCTGGTGGGACAGGACCCCTTCACCGACCTCGCGGTGATCAAGATCGACGCCACCAACCTCGCGACGGTCTCGCTGGGTGACTCGGGAAGGCTGCGGGTAGGGGAGTGGGTGATCGCCGTCGGCTCCCCGCTGGGGCTGGCACAGACCGTTACCCAGGGGATCGTCAGCGCCCTGGGCCGGCGCAACATCGGCATCACCGACTACGAAGACTTCATCCAGACCGATGCCGCCATTAATCCCGGCAACAGCGGCGGCGCTCTGGTGAACCTCGATGGCGAGTTGGTCGGGATCAACACGGCCATCGCCAGCGAGGGCGGCGGCTACGACGGCGTGTGCTTCGCCATCCCCAGTTCCGTGGTGAAGACGGTGACGGAGGCGCTGATCCGTGACGGCAAGATCCAGCGACCGTGGATCGGCCTCATGTCTCGCGAGCTCCGCAAGGACCAATGGGAGCGTCTGGGAGTCGCGGAGCGCTCCGGGGTCTTCGTCTACAACCTGGTGAGGAACGGCCCGGCGCACCGGGCACAGATCCAGCCGGGCGATGTGCTCCTCAAGTGGGGCAGTCAGCAGCTCACGGACCGCGCCAGGTTATCGGAGTTGATCCAGAAGACGCCGATCGGCACGAAGGTCACCGTGCTTCTTCAGCGCAACGGGCAGCGCTATTCCGCCGAGATCACCATCGGCGAGCGACCCGCGAACGTGCAGATGAAGGGTCTCCTGTAGTCGCCGCCGAGTAGGTACTCCCGCGTCAGGGCCTCCGTGCACAACACCCTGACGCGGGATCAAGCCGACACTTCGGCTAGCCGTTCTCCCCGCCGAGGCACTTCCACTGGTCCACCACGGCCTGCTCCGCACCCAGGAAGCTCAGGGCTGAGCGGAACATGGCCGCCAGTTCCAGCGCCATCAGCCTGTCGTCCTCGTACCGGTCCTCCGCCTGCTCGGGGTCGGCGGGAAGGTAGTACAGCTCGGGCTTCTGGTCGAGGCTTCCCAGAATCAGCGACCAGCCCTCTTCGTGGGTGATGGTGGCCCGAGTGCTGAGATGGGCGCGGTCCGCGATGCATCCCGAGCTCATGGCGATCTCCCGCAGACGAACCGGCTTGCCGTCCAGGATCGGGACCAGGCTCCTGCCCTGCACATGCCGGGACACGGGCACCTCGGCCAGTTCGAGCAAAGTCGGGCACAGGTCCACAGGCTGCACCAACTGCTGCTTGCGGTCGCCTCGTGGACCATCGGGCAGCCGCACCAGCAGCGGGACCCGCACGACCTCCTCGTACAAGGGCCACGGACCTCCCTGCACCGCGTGCTTGCCAATCCGCCCATGCTCACCCAACAGGAACCCATGGTCCGAGGTGAACACGATCGCCGTGTCCTCCAGCAGTCCCAGGTCCCCGACCTTGCGCAGGATTGCGCCGATCCACTTGTCGACGAGCGTCAACTCACCGCAGTAGGCCGCGTGGCTCCACTCCAGCTCCTCCGGGGTGAGGAAGTCCGTGAAGTCATAGCGCGGATGACGCACCTTCTGTCCCTGCGGCGAGCCCGGGAAGTACAGCTCGGTGAAGCAATCCGGCGCGTCCCAGGGCTCATGGGGATCGAACATATCGACCCACAGGAAGAACCGGTCGGCCTTGTGGTTCATCTCCAGCCAGCGGCAGGCATCCATCGCTACCCGGGGAGCATGGTGGCCCATCTCGCCGGGATGATCGAGACGCTGTAGCCTGTGCACGGGCATGAGGTCTTCGTCGTAGCGGTCCTTGTCGACGGACCACTCGAACTCCACGCTATCGTTGGCCCGGGTGAACTCGCAGTCCGACTCCTGGCCGCGAATCCAGCGCCAGCCCTGAAAGCCGCGCTCGTAGTTGAACCCGCGGCGGCTGAAATGCGGGGTGTCGTGGATGAGCTGGGTCACGTAGCCGGCGCCGGTGAGGGTCTCGGCGAGCGTTGGCCACTGCCTCGGCAGCGGCCCCCATCCGTAGCAGGGGAATCCGTAGCGGCCCAGAAAGCAGTCGGCGCGGTGAGGTACTGTGGGGAAGGAGGCGGTATAACAACTCTCAAAGATCACTGACTCCTCGGCGAGGGCATCCAGGTTCTCCGTGTGCATCCACTCGTTGCCGTAGCAGCCGAGGTGGTCCTGGCGACAGGTATCGGCGACGATGACGATTAGGTTCATGGGTTGCTCCCAGACTGGTGGCATCTCTCGTCAGACGGTCTGAGCCTCATGGCGGCCTGCCCAGGCCGTCCCCGGCGACTTCCCCGCCCTGCGCTCAGACTCCTACACGCAAACAGGGCCTTCCCGTGACGAGAAGGCCCTGTGGTTGAAGCAGCTTTGCGGCGGCTGAGCTAGTTCATGCCCGGGATGCGCTGCTTGGCGATCCCCAGGTTCTGCAGTCCGCGCTCCGCGGCGTTGGAGACCTGGGCAACAGGATCGTCGAGAGCTACGACCAGGGCCTTCGTCGCGCGCTTGTCACGCATCTCGGCGACAGCCTGCACAGCGGCCCAGCGCACGTCCTCGTCGGGGTCCTTGAACAGCTCAAGGAGAGCCTGCAGACCGTCGGGGCTCTTCAGGCGGCCCAGTTGGGTGGCAGCCTCCTGCCGAACCTCGGCGGACTTGTCGAAGGTCGCTGCGGCCAGGGGACCAATCGCGCTGGCATCGCCGATCCAACCGAGGGCCTCGACGGCAAAGCGGCGGACCGTAGCGTCCTTGTCTTTGGTGGCCGTCCGGGTGAGAGCTGCCTGTGCGGTCTTCGCCGGAGTGGTGACCAGGGCTGCGGCAGCGCGTCGTCGCACCTGGGTGTCGGAGTCACTGAGAGCCGCCGCGAGTGGACCAGCGGCTCGTTCATCGCCCAGATAGCCAAGGCCCTGGG
>JBDKVB010000078.1 GCA_039679385.1 Armatimonadia bacterium
GCCTCGGCGCAGCGCGCTGACGTGACCTACGACCTCGCCGGGCTGCTGTCGAGTACCACTCCGAGACAGGCCGCTCTGAAGCGCTGCGACCTCCTGGAGCCCTATGCCGACCTGGTGCGCGACGCGGACGGCCACTGGACCCTCGCGGGGACGCCGCCTCGCGCCATCACCGAAGGACAGCAGAGTCGCGCGGGGACGGCCGCCGACTTCACTGCGCAAGTGCTGGTGAAGGGCGGGTCGCTGCATGTGGTTGACTACGCCCTTCCGGGAGCAACCACGGAGGTCTCCGTGGCGCAGACAGAGGCAGACCTGGACTTCGCCAAGTTCTGGGCTGCTCGCCAGGGACGCTACCAACCCGCCGTGGGCCGTGTCACCGGCCAGCTCAGGGCTCAGCGAGCCGAGGAGACGCTTGCGGGGAGCTTTGACTGGTCTCTGGACCAGGAGCTTCGTTGCAGTGAGGTGAGCCTTACCCAGGCTGGGCGACCTTTGCCCGTCCTGACCCTCGACAAGGGGAGAGTCGGCTACGCGCCGGCGGCCCTGGAGGAGAGGGGAGATGTGGCCGCGGCGCTGGACGAGGTATCACTGGGCAGTGTGTGGGTGCAGGCTCGGCGACTGGCAGACCGAAGCCTGGAGTTGCCGGCCCTTCTCTCCGCCTACCTGCCTCGGGGCGAGGCCCAGTCACCGCGCCAACCTCGTTTCCTGGGCGGCCTGACCGCTCACCTCCATGCCGACGCGCTATCGGGAACCTACGAGGACCTCTCGCTTCAGCCTGAGCCCCTGCAGGTGGCCCTCTCCGGGACTTCCGGCGACGTGTACTGCGATCGCCTTGCGCTGCTCCATGAGGGCCGGGAAGCCGCCGCTCCCGGCGGCCTCAAGGGCGCTGTGAGTTTCACCAGGGGCAGCGAGTCCGGCGGCGGCTCCTTCGACGTGGACTTGAGCGGTCGTGCCGGTCTGTCCAGGGTTCTTGTCACGAGCAAGGGCGTTGCTGAGCCGGTCGTGAGTCTCGTCGAGGGCACCGCGAGCTTTGACCCCAGAGTTCTCCTCTCGGACAGCCCTGGCCTCGACGGGATCGGTGACGTCTACCTGAAGCAACCAGAGGCTACCATCTCCCTGGATGAGCAGGGACGCTGGGCCTTGCTCGGCGGCGTGCAAGGTGGCACCTCAGCGGAGACGGGCGACCACTGGGCCCTGGATCGCTTTGTCCACCGGCTGACCGTTGTCGATGGCGCCGTCACCTACCGTGATCCGCGACGCCTCGCAGACTACCCGCTGTTCGCCGACGTCCAGGCCGCTGCGGTGAACGGGGCGCTGGACTTCGCTGCCCTGTGGGAAGCGCGACGCACCGGGATCCCGCGAGACCCGGGGACCTTGAGCGCGTCGCTGCGGTTGGCCTCAGCGGACGCCCAAGTGACAGGCGCCCTGCGCACCGACCTTGCCACCGCCGCCAGGCTCACCTCCCTCGAGTGTCGTGCCGAGCAGCCGGCGCGCACCCTCCTCTCGTGCCCAGAAGCAACCATCGAGGCTCCGCTCTCCTCCTGGCTTCTCGGCAAAGGATCGTTAGGCGAGCTCAAGCGCGTGGAGGCCTGGGACCTGCAGGCGAACCTCCGGCGCGAGGAGAGCGGCAAACTGGAGTTGCTGCGGGTCCTGGGCAGGGGTGGAGGCGAGAGGCGACCTGGGACCACGGAAGCTGTCGGTGTGGGCGGCGCCCTGGTGCTGCATCAGGCGAACCTGCTCTACACCGACGAGGCGCTAGACGTGAAGGGCGGCGTGACGGTCGGCGGGTCCGGCCTTGATGGAGAGCTTGATCTTGCGACCCTGCAGGCCGCACTCAAGGGCGAGAAGGCAGGCCCCGCAGGGCATCTCACGGGGTTCCTGGTAGGGCACTACGGGGTCTTCCAGGGCGCGGGTTCCATCGACACGGACGTGACGGGGCACCTGCAGGTCGCGCAGCTTCGGGTTCGCAAGCCGGAGACTGACGAGACCGCTGTGAGTGCCGACCAGCTTCAGGCCGACTACGATCTAGGGGCGATGGTGCGGGATCGTGACCTCACCTCGCCTCTGGCCTCGGTGTCTGCCGACGGCCTCCGTGCGCACGTGGTCAGGTCGCCGGACGGCACCCTCGAGTTGGCGCAGGGCCTGCGTCTCACCTCCGCGGCCGAGCAAAAGGGTCCTGCCACTCGGTACACGAAGCTGCGCCTCACGCGGTCATCCCTTCAGTACACCGACTACTCGCGGGGGCGCCGGACGCCCCTTCAGGCGCAGGCAGGGAATCTGGATGGCGCCTGGGACCTGGCAGCCTGGAGCGCCATGCAGCAAGACGGCCAAACCCGTGACTGTGGGTTCCTCAAGGGCGATCTGCAGGTCGCGGGGGAGAGCTTCAAGGCGGCTGCCCGGGTGTCGTCAGACCTCTCGCGCTCGGCGACGGTCGAGGACCTCAGCTTCGCCTCCTCCGGCGACTCCAGCACCGAGAGCGAGCACCTGCGGTCAGCCCGTCTTCAGTTGGCCTACGATCTGGGGCCGGTGCTGCAGGGCCAGGATTGGCCGCAGCACCTGCGTCAGGTGACCTGCGACCATCTTGAGGGGCAGCTTAGTCGCGACGCGGCGGGCAAGATTGGTGCCGTCAGTGCGGTGAGCAAGGACCTTGGCTTGCGTACGCGCTCGGGTGCTGAAGGGGTTGACCTGACCGGCCTGCGGGCGCGAGTCGTGGCCCGAGACAGCCGGCTAGTCTACCGCGACGAGGCCTTGCTGGACGTCGGGCCGCTGATCGCAAGCCTCCAGGATGCGAACCTTGACGTGGACCTCAGCACCGTCGGGGCAGCCGGCCAGACGCCGACTCAGCGTCCGCGTGGCAGCCTCAGTGCCCAGGTTCACCTGTCCACGCCGGGCCAGGAGGCTGAGGCCGACCTTCGGGGCGACTTGGAGGGCGAGATCGCTCTCCGTGGCCTGCGGGTGGTGCAGAGCGGGGTGCAGGAGCCTGTCCTGGCGGCTCGCAGCCTGTCGATGGAGACCGACCTGCAGTACCTGCTCGCCTCCTCACCACCAATCGTCTCCGTGGTGCGTGCGCTGACCGTGGACGGCCTGGGCGGCTCGATCAAGCGTGACAGCCGCGGTGTCATCGTCTCTCCCGAGTTCCTCTCCTTGCGGGTGCGACCAGCACCGGGCAAGCCTGCAACGCCGGTGCGTCTTGCGGGTGTGGTCAACACGAGGGTCACCGTCCGCAACAGCTCACTATCGCTTGAGGATGACGCGCTCCTCGGCGAGGAAGGCCCGATTCGTTTCTCGCTGCAGCAGGTCGACGGGCAAGTCCAAGCTGTGGGGCGTGTCGGCGGGCCCATCGAGACCTGGCTCAAGCCGGAGGGCAAGCTATCCGGCGTCCTGACCAGCGAGACCGGACAGGCTCGGCTGCGCACCAGCTTCGAGACCGACCTGGCGAGCAACCTGTGGTTGCACGGCCTTGAGAGCCTGGCACCGGATGGACAGCGGCTGGCGCAGGCCGACGAGGTCCATCTCGACTTCTCTTTCGACGCCTCCTCGGCCGGGCAGTCCTTCGCGAGACGCCTTCGAGCGGCGAAGCTGGACGGCGTGCAGATCGCCCTGGCGAGTTCACCTCACGGCTACCTCAGCGTCGGCGGCTTCCCCCTGCGGGCCGTCAAGATGCAAGGTCCTTCCGGCACTTCCTTCGGTGAGGTCAGCGCGGTCACCGGAAGTGTGCAGACGGACAAGCTGGGTATCCTCCGCGGCTCGCTGCAGGTCCGTGGTAACGGCGGCGTGGTTGCGGATGCCCTGGCCCAGGGGAGCTACGACCCGGTCGACGGTTGGCTCGACCTCAAGGCGACGGCGCGGGAAGCTGACCTCGGGCTCCTGGGCGGCCTGGTCCTCCCCGCGAGCGAGGGTACGGTCACCGCCCGAGCAGACCACGTGACGGCCTCTGCCTACGGACGTCCCGGCACAGGTGACGAGCAGTTTACCTGGGCGATTCGCTGCGACGCCCGTGATGGACAGGCCCGTCTCCCGGGGCTGACGGACGAGACGGTTCACTTCAGCGGACCTCTCAGGGCCGGTGCGGAGGGTGTCAGCTCGGAGAAGCTGCAAGTGGCCTGGGGTGGCGTGACCGGAACGGCCGCCGGAGGCGTCCTCGACCTCTCCGATCCAGTTCTCTCGCTCAGCCTTGACCTGGAGGCCGCGCAGGGCTCGGACCTGGTCAACCTGCTCCCGCCGAAGGAGCGAAGTCGCTGGCACTCGATTAAGCTCATGGACGGTGCCAGGCTGCACACCTCGCTGTGTGGCTCGATACGGAACGCGAATGCCGAGTTCCGACTCCAGGCCTCGGGTGAGAACCTCGTCCACGCTGGCGAGCTTGGCGTCGTCAAGGTCACTGACCTCGACGTCGTCGGTTCCGTGCTGGGCTTCGCCGAGCCGAGTATCCGCGCCGAAGTGACAGCCCGACAGCCGGGTATCCAGGAGACGACCGCCGCTGAGGCGGCCCTGCCGTCCTCATCAGCAGCCTCGGCACAGACACGCCTCAGCCTCGTGACCGGCGCGGACCTGGAGGGCGTCGGGATGGTGGAAGTGCCCGAAGCCGACCTGCTGGGCGTCCCGATCAAGGACTTCGCCGCCCAGCTTGCCCTTTCCCAGGACAAGGTGCAGGTTGTCAACGCGGCAGGTCAGATCGCTCATGGGAAGCTCACGGCTCGTGGCGAGGCACCCTTCGGATCGCCCGAGGGCTTCCGAGTACAGGGCCTTGCCCGTCTGGAGGGCGCCAAACTGGACACGCTCCAGACCGGCGGGCTGCTCCCGGCCTCACTTACTCTTGGGGGCGAGGTCTCCGCGACTTTCACCGGCACCTATGGGGACAAGACCGAAGGTTACGGGGTCGAGGTCAACGTGAAATCGCCGGTGGTGAAGGGCCAGTCCTTCGACAGCGCCCGTCTGATTGCCACCGGGAAGGGGCGCGCGGCTCAGATCGCCCTTCTGCAACTCAGTGACGGACCCGGACAGGTGTGTGTCCGCGGTTCTCTGCAGTGGCCTGAGAAGTCCCGGCCGTCGGAGCAAGCCTCCTCACCTGACGGTGGACCTGTCGCGCACCTCGAGTTGGCCGCGGCGGAGTTCGACCTGAGCAAGCTACCCTTAGGGACCTCTGTCGAGCCCGTAGCGGGTCGGCTCTACGCCGGCGGAAGTCTTCAGGGCTCGCTGGGTGATCCCGACGTCAAGCTGTCCCTCCAGGCCTTCGACCTGGCCTACGAGGACCGGCATGCTGATGCCCTGACGGGCCGCCTCGACCGGCGAGGAGGCACGCTGTCGGTACCACGGCTGCTGCTCTCCTCGGGACAGGCCGTGCTGGGCCTCACCGACGGCCGGGTCGACGGCTTCTCACTGCGATCCGGTAAGGAGCCCCAGCGGCTGGCACCCGACGGGCGGATCCGCAGCGCCCTTGTGCGCGCCTTCGGACCGGCGGAGGGCTTTGCGCCGCTGATCAGCCCGGGCCTTAGCACCGACGGCTGGTTCTCCCTGACCGGTGCGGCAAGCGGCTCCTTGCGCCGTCCAGTCCTGACCAGCATGCTTCACGCCGACACCTGGCGCGTGGGCGACTTCCTCCTCGACGAGGCGAATCTGCCCTTCACCCTCTCCGGCGACACCTTGCTGCTGACAGAAGGCTCCGCTCGCGGGTATGGAGGCGCTCTGACCCTGACCGGGCGTGTCGATGACGTCTACTCCCGCGGGGTCTACACCCTTGCCGGCAGTATGACCGGGGTCTCGCTGGAGGACCTGCCGGATGTCGAAGACCTCGGTCAGGACATCGCGGGCGTCGTGTCCCTGCCACAGATCACGGTCTGGGGCTCTCGTGACAGCAAGCCGCGCAGTGCGGTGACCTTCCGGGTCGACGGTGGACGTGTCGGCAGTGAAGATCTGCAGCCCATTTCCGGCCGCGCACAGTTCCTTGACGATGTGCTCCGCGTGGACGCGACCAAGATCCGTCGCGCCGACACTACAACCCCGGAGATGGGCCTACCGGGCGTGCCCGGCTATGTGACTGTCGAGGCCTCCTACGACATCCGGTCTCGCTTTCTCGATGCGGTTCTCCGTGTGGCGGGCGAGGAGCGGGTCCGGCGTGGAACCGAGCCCACAGCACGAGAGTTGACCGCGCTCCCTGAGCTCGGATGGCTGCTACGTTTCTCGGCTCCCGTTGTGGGTGCCGTCGAGAAACGCATGTCTCGGCGCGCCCTTGGGATTGGCCCGGGGAGCACGCCGGGGGCTTCCGAGCCTCCAGGTCTGCCGGTCTCGGAGCGTCTCCGACGTCTCGGTCTTCGTACCGAGGGACGACTGCTGGGTCGTGTGCACCTGGCGGGTCCACTGACGGCGCTCCACTGCCAGGCCGGCGTGACTTTGTGGGATGCCCGCCTTGACGGCAGAGCATTGCCGGAGGAGATGCGCGTCCGGCTCGGGGCCGACCTCGCTGCCCGCCGCCTCTACGATCTTGAGGCCGAGGCTCAGGACGGCCGTCAGTACCTGACGGTCACCGGCGATCTTGACCTGCCCGCCGCCGAGGGGCAGGCAACACCCGACGCCTCCCCACGAAGGGTGAACGTGTCCGTCGAAGGAGCCGACATCGACCTTCCGATGTGGCGTGAGTGGCTACCGACACCTTTGCCGATTAGCGGCACGGCGACCTTCACTCTGGTCGCCGCCGGGAGCACTGAGTCGCCGACCGTCAAGGGAAGCCTCGACGTGATGAGGCCTTCCTACGCCGGCGCGCGTTTTGACGTCCTCAACGTTCCCCTCATCGAGCTCTCCGAGGGCGCGCTTCGGGTGACCCGTGCTCGCCTCCTGCGCTCGGAGGAGGTGCAGGCAGCGGGCCAGACCGAGCGCACACGGATCGCCCGCGAGGTGTCCATGTCGGGCTCCCTTCCGTGGACCTGGCACAAACCGTGGATTCCGCCGGATGGTCCGGTCAGCTACCAGGCCGAATTGGCAGACCTCGACCTGGGCTTCTTCCCGCCCATCCTCGACGAGATCGCCCGGAGCCAGTCAAGCGGGCCACGATCCGCACAACCAACCGTGTGGTCGCAACTCCAGGCTCGGGGCAACGTGAAGGCCCGGCTCAACGTCACCGGGATCTGGTCGGCGCCCGCGGTGAACGGCCGCCTGGAGATCGCTGACGGGTATCTGCGGGCCCCCGGTTGGCAGCGCGCGATCGATGGTACGCAGGTCGCGATAGCCCTGGAGCGCACCGGTGGCCACAACCGCGCGACCGTCGAGAAGGCGCAGGCTCAGTGGGGCACGGTCAAGCTCGCCCTGCACGACGGATCCGCCGTAATCGACCACTTCGGCGCGGACGAGTTGGCCGACAATGAGTTCCATGGCGAGCTCGTTCTGAGCAATGACCAGATCACCGACGTCTATGGATTGTCTGTCGGTGCGGTCGCCGGCTCCGTCGGCTTCAACACCCGACCTCGCCAGGCGGGGGAGACAGGCCCGAGGATCCACGATCTTGTCTTCCATGACCTGACCACGCAGATGGGTGCAGGGCACGTGAAGCTGACTGGAACCGGCAAGCTCACCAACCTGTTGTTAGGTAAGCTGGATACGAATGAGTTCGATCTGGGCCTCGTGAGCGACAACGCCGACCTGCGCTACGGTCGGCAGATGCGGGGCAAGCTCAACGGGGCGATCCGCCTCCACCGTCTCGATAGCCCCCCGGAGGGTGGCGGGCCGGAGAAGCAGGCTCATCTCGACGGGACCATGGCCCTCTCGCAGGCCGACCTCGCGCTGGCGCCGCCGAAGATGGCCGAGGCTCCGCGGTACCTTGGCCTGTCGAGCCGCCTCCCGGCGCCCGTGATGAACGTTGCACTGAATGTGGGGGCCTCCGTCTTGCTGCGGGGGATGGGTGTCACGGTCCCCCTGGCGACCGGACCGGCAGCGAAGATCACCGGCACTCCGCAGCTTCCGCGAATCATCGGCAGCCTGCGGGCCCCGGAAGGGGCGATCCGTGTTCCCGCCGGCATGATACAGGTCAAGACGGCGAGCATCACCTACGCCCTGACGCCGGTGCCGAAGGCCCTTCAGCAGGACAGAATGCCCCTGGAGCTGACCGGCGACGTCAACATCCAGGGCCAACGCTTGATCACCAACGCCGAGGTGCCGGGCTGGGGTGATACACCGCTGCTGGCGCACATCGCAGTCGAGGGCAAGCTCCCGAGCGACCTCCGGGTGCGTGTCTGGTCCGAGCCGCCTTTGGGCGAAGAGCAGATCATCGCTATGCTGGGTGCGGAACCCCTGGGCGGCCTGGTCGGTCAGACGGAGGGTGGCGACACTGCCGTTTCCCAAGAGGCGCTCAACCTCCTCACCGCCGGGTTCCGTGCGACCATTTTCGAGCCCATCGAAAGTGAACTGATGCGCGTCCTGGGGCTGTCGGAGTTCGACATCCGCTTCGGGTTCGATCAGGAACTTGAGTTCCGCCTCGGCAAGTACGTGGTGAAGGACCTCCTGGCCTCCTATCAGCACCACGTGGGCGCTGCCGGAGACGACCGCTATCAGTTCAGCCTGGCGTACCGCTTGAAAAACCGCGTGCATGTGGCGTACACTACCAATGAACGGAACGAGAGCCGTATCAAGTTGACGTATGACCTGATGGGTCGGGGCAGTCCCTAGGTGCTCCGACCCTTCGGTGACCCACAAAGACGCACAGGGCGCAACCGTGGCGAAGGGCGATTGTCAAAGGTACACAGCGTCGGCGGCATCCGATGCGGAGGGAGCCTGTGAGGAACGGGATCCCGACATGACACGGTGCCCGGATGTTGTCACCCCCCGCCGCGGATACGACTCGGCTACCCGCCCGGGGTGGGCTCCCCACGTGGAAAGCAACACCGACCTCCGCGACTTCTCCAAGATCGTGGAGGGGTACTACCAGCGCATCTACAACGTTATCTACCGCATGATCGAGGACCGCGAGGAGGCCGAGGACCTCACGCAGGATACCTTCGTGAATGCGCATCGTGCCTTCGACAGCTTCCGGCACGAGAGCCAGATCTACACCTGGTTGTACCGGATCGCCGTGAACCTCACCAAAAACCGCCTCGATCGTCGGCGTCGCCGCAGGGGAGTTGAGGGACCGTCGCTGGATGCACCGGTCGAGGTGGACGAGGACGAGATGACCCGGCAGGTCGAGGACTGGCGTCACGCGCCGGGACGTGCGGCCGAGAACACCGAACTCGAACGAGTCTTGGCCTGTGAAGTGACCGGCCTCCGCGCCGAATACAAGGAAGTCGTGATCCTGCGCGACTATGAGGACCTCTCCTACGAGGAGATTGCCCAAGTGGTAGGCTGCAGCGTCCAGGCGGTGAAGTCTCGCCTCTTCCGCGCACGCAGTGTCTTGCGCCGAGCACTCACCGACTACCTTGACGAGGATCTGTAGGTCGCAGCGGCCAACGCCGCCGTCTGCAGAGACCGCAAACCCCACGCAGGTGTCGGTCGCGATGATGGGGAATTGCCCTACGATTGCGTTCTGAACCAGAGCTCCAGACCGTCCATATCTTCGTAGCACATCATCGCCGCCACGCTGGAGCCAGTTCCCAGGAGATTGAGCGTGTCCATGAGGACAATGCGTCTGCTGTATGCACCCTTGCTTACTGCCCTTGTCGGACTCCTAATGCTGGGAGGACTCGCGCAGGCTCAGACTGCGGCGCCCCTGATTTCCGAGGTTAGGGTCGACGGCGCGGGCTATGTGTCCGCCGACTTCGTCCGCGATGTGGTGAAGGGAATCCTCGCCGTCGGGATGACGCTCACGCCCGAGAAGATCGCGGCTGCGGAGAAAGAGATCGCCAAGCAGGGCTACTACGATAAGGTCACCATCTCGCAGCGAGTGACGCCGACCGGGGTACAGGTCATCATCACCGTGGTCGAGAAGAAGCGCATCGAGAAGATCCTCTTCGTCGGCAACACTGTGATGTCCGACGAGAAGCTGCTGGGCATCATCAAGTCTCAGCCCGGCGGCCTCGTCGATAACCGGCTCGCTGAGCGCGACGCCGCGCGCATCCAGGAGACCTACACCAAGGCAGGCTACTTCGCGCAGGTCAGCCGAGCCGAGGTGGACAACTTCGGCGTGCTCACCTTCGTGATTGAAGAGGCGCGTGTCGAGGCCGTCAAGATCAGCGGCCTCAAGCGCACGAAGGAGCATGTCGTCAAGCGGCAGATCAACCTGAAGCCGGGTGAGCTGTTCCAGGACAGGCGCGTAACCGAGAACATCCATCGCATCTACGACTTGGGCATCTTCAAGAACGTGACCTCTGACGTCCTGCAGGGCCAGGTAGACCCGGTCCGCGGCGTCATCATTGAGTTCAAGATCGAGGAGGGCCGGACCGGTCAGGCGCAGTTGGCCCTGGCCTACAGCAACCTCGACAACCTCGTCATGATGGTCTCCTGGCAGGAGAACAACTTCCGCGGAGAGGCCGAGAAGGCCAGCGTGAGTTGCGAGCTCTTCGGGCGCACCAGCTATGATGTCAGCTACGTCGAGCCTTACTGGGACGAGAAAGGCACCTCGCTGGAACTGAGCATCTTCGACACGGAACGGCGCAGGCAGTTTGTCGGTGGCGCGGCGGTGAGCACCGCCAACGACAAGTTCGACGAGCGTCGAGAGGGCGGGAGTATCCGGCTCTCGAGACCGCTCGATGAGGAAGGGCGCAACCGCGTCTCGCTCCGCTTCCGCAGCGAGAAGGTGTCCAGCTCCTACTTCCAGGGCACGCGGACCCTCGCTCCTGTCTCTACGACGGGCGTTGACACCCAGTCCACCAACTACACCGACTACGCGGACGTACCGGTGGACAACCCGGACCTACTGCCCGACACCCCCGAGCCGGGCGACATCAACGGACCACTCGTTGTCGCTGCCCCGCTGCATCCGGGCGGACGCCTGAGCAGTCTGACCTTCGGCTACACCAACGACCTCCGGGATTCGCGCAGCAACACCACCCGTGGGGCCTACAGCTCCTTCTCGGCCGAGGTTGCCGGGTCGTTCTTCGGCGGCGAGACCTCCTTCCGGAAAGTGCAGGGCGAGCACCGGCGATACTACACCGTGCGCGAGAAGGACGTTCTGGCTTTGCGTGTCATGGGCGGCATCAGCATCGGTGACCTCCCGCTCTTCGAGTCCTACAGCGTCGGTGGCGCGAACACCCTCCGTGGCTACGAGGAGGACCGGTTCCGCGGCAAGCGTATGCTCCTGGGAACGGTCGAGTACCGCCATCCTCTATCTGCCAGCCTCAGCATCGTGGGCTTCGTCGACGCAGGCGATGCCTTCGGTGGACGCTTCGATACGCCGGTCCCCGGCTTCACGGTGACCGCCGAGGATGAGGGCTTCAGCTCTCACGTTGGCGCCGGCGTCGGGATGCGGGTCGACACGCCGCTTGGTCCGCTACGCCTCGACTTCGGCTGGGGCGATGAGGGGAGCCAGGCTCACTTCAGCTTCGGCCAGACCTTCTAGCCTGAGGCCCCGCCATCGGGTGCCCCCAAGGATAGGTACGCGAGGCGGCCTTAGTGGTCGCCTCGCGGCGGTTCTTGCGGTCCATGAGCGGCCCACCAATTGCAGGATCGTGACCGCGAGGCGTCTCTCTCCTGTCTCCCCGAGGATCGCAGGACGCCTTGCGCTTCGAGCTTCGCTATGAGAACACGCTACCGCCGACTGATCTGTGCGCTTCCGATGGTGCTCGCGCTCCTTGTGCTGGCTGCTGCGACGCTGCAGCGCCTTGGCCCGCACTGGTGGCCTGAGCGCCGACCTCCTGCCGCGGGCGCGTCCTACGAGGAGTGGGCGAGGAGAGAGTTTCTCCGTTGCCATCCGGGGGACAAGCCCCGCAACTGGGAGGTCGCTCGCGCAGCGGAGCGTCTCTACAAGGCGAAACCCATGGGCAAGTTCGTCCTCGGCTTGCGGAAGGGCTACTGGGGGAACGACTGCTCTGATTTCGTGGCCTGCGCGATTGACGACGGCCTTGGCGTCAGGGCCCGTTTCCGGCGCGGGTCCGACCAGCACCTCCTGGGCGAAGACCGTAGGCTATGGGAGGAGAGCGACTGGACCCCGGGCATGGCAGTTCAGCCCGGCGACGTCGTCAGTGTTCGACATTCCCCCTGGTATGCCCCCACCGATGCCTCCTGCTCCCACGTCGGGATCGTCGGGACCGACGGCATGGTCTATGACTTCGTCAAGCTGCGTCGCTGGTCGGACGCGCGCTACGGCCGCAGTGACTTCGACTGGTTCGTGCGCCACAACCCGTCCCCAGGGCAGGTGGTGATCCGCAGACTCAACGCGGCCTATCGCTACCGTGTCGATCCCCTTCCTCAGCCTCGTCCCTTGCAGGTGAAGCGACCAGGCAGCGTCGGATCCCATGACCCCACCGAAGGCTGAGAACCAGTCGGCAGGAGCTTCCTCTGCCACGCCAACGTTGACGCCCTCCTTTAGGTTGGTGTATCCTGAGACCGACACTGCGGCGCGTCGCTTTGCAGACTGGGCGCCGGCAGTATGCTGGCCCCTTGGGTCGGCTTGTTGCCTCTTGTTGAGGCCTACCGAAGCGGGCCGGAGGCCAGCGTCCAATGGGCGTCGCCGTCTCTCATAGCTTAACTGAGTGCCTTGGCGCGACCGTATCGCGCTACCCCGATCGACCGGCACTGACAATCGATGACAGGACCTTCACATACGCCCAACTCGCAGGAGCCGTGGGTGCTCTCGCTGCAGCCTTGGCCGAAGGGGGTGTCGGCCCGGACCAGCGCGTGGCGATCCTGTTCCCTAACAGTCCCCAGTTCGTCATCTCCTACTTCGCCGTCTTGCAGACAGGGGCTACCGTCGTACCCTTGCACTGCCTGCAGGGCCCCGAGGAGCTCGCGCACGCCGTCAACGACAGCGGGGCCGAGACTCTGGTGGCCCTTAATGCGCTTGCGCCCGTGGTGGAGGCGGTTCGTCTACGCGCTCCCGGTCTCAAGCGCGTGATCATCAGCGGCGAATCCAAGCTGGAGGGCGTCGAGAGCTGGGAGTCGCTCCTGCGGCCGCGAATGGGCCCGGCTCCCGTCGTGCCGCGCACCGAAGATGACCTCGCTGTCCTGATCTACACCTCTGGGACGACGGGCCGTCCGAAGGGTGCGATGCTCAGCCACGGGAATCTGCTCGCGAATGCCCGCAGCTGCAAGCAGGTGCTCGAGATCAATCATAACGATGTGTTCTGCGGGGTTCTGCCGCTATTCCACGCCTTTGGCGCCACCATATGCATGATTCTGCCGGTGATGTGCGGCGCACAGAGCGTGCTGGTCCCCAAATTCTCCCCTCTGACCGTCCTTGAGACGGTGGTCGCCTACAAAGCCACGGTCCTTGCCGGCGTCCCCTCGATGTTTGCCGTCATGGCGCAGGTCAGGACCGAACGCAACTTCGACCTCAGCGGGCTCCGCGCGTGCGCCTCCGGTGGTGCAGCGCTGCCAAACGAAGTGCTCTATGCCTTCGATGAGCGGTACGGCACCCACATCGTCGAGGGCTACGGGCCGACGGAGGCTTCGCCGGTTGTCAGCGTGAACCCGCCCAGAGGGCTGCGCAAGGTCGGCACTGTCGGACCAGCCCTGCCACAGGTGTCGATACGCATCTGCGACGAGGACATGAACTGGGTGCCGGCAGGGACTGAGGGCGAGATCTGCGTACAGGGCCCCAACGTCATGCAGGGCTACTGGCACAATCCCACGGCGACCGCCGAGACGATCCGCAACGGTTGGCTGCTGACGGGCGACATCGGCATGCTCGACGAGGACGGGTACCTCAGCATCTGCGACCGGAAAAAAGACATGATCATCGTGGGGGGCATGAACGTCTATCCACGAGAGGTGGAAGACGTCCTCTTCCGTCTGCCCGCAGTGGCGGAAGCTGCGGTCATCGGCGTGCCCAGCCGTCTGCGCGGTGAGGATGTGAAGGCCTTCATCTCGCTACGTGAGGGCGCTTCACTGGAGGCGCAGACCGTCATCGACTTCTGCAAGAACCACCTCGCCAACTACAAGGTCCCGCGGACCGTGGAGTTCCGAGAGGCGTTGCCGCTTTCCGGAACCGGGAAGGTGCTGAAGCGGCTTCTCCGGGAGGAACATCAAGCCTGCCGGTAAGTCGAGGCTGCTGGTTCCCTCCATCTTCGTCTGCGAGCCCCAACCGACAGGAGACATGGGACCTGTGCGCATTCTCCCTCCCTTGCTGGTAGTCGCCTTAGCCGTCGTCATCGGATGCTGCGCTGAAGCGGCCCCGATCATGGACGGCAGCCACGTCAGCGAGATGACGCTCGACAACGGGCTGCGGGTGATTGTCAAACACGAGCCCTACTGGGGCCTGGTCACCTTCGGCTTCTGCGTGAAGGCCTCCCCGCTCTACGAGTCCGACTCTCAGCGTGGACTCTCCGACCTGGTCCGCTACATGATGTTTGATGTGGCGCCGGCAGGTTCCGAGCGATTCGAGGACTATGTCGAGGACCTCGGCGGGTCCTTCGATAGCTACACCTCTCCCGATGCCACCCAGATCCGCTGCACGACTTCGGCGTTCTCCTTCCCCGAGGTGCTACCCCGGCTCGTGAAGGCAACCCTAGAGCCGCGCTTCGATGAAGGACTCTGGGCCCAGAAGCTTCAGGAGCTCCGTCGCCGTCTGCTTGACGCCCAGACGCAGCCGATGACGCGCATGTACAGCCTCCTGTGGGAGACCGCCTTCCGACAGCACCCCTATGGACGCCCGATCGCAGGGACGGCCGACGGGATCGCGGCCTACACCTCCCAGAGCCTCGCCGACTTCCACAAGGCTCTCTACGTCCCCAACAACATGTCGCTGATCGTCGTGGGCGATGTCACGCCGCAAGCGGTCTTCGACCTCGCAAAGGCCAACCTAACGAGCTATCCCTCGCGCTCGCTGAAGCTGCCCGTGGTTGTACCCGAGCCGACGCAGACCGAGCCCCGCACGCGCCTGGAGAAGGCCCCGGTGCGTGGCACCCTTGTGACTTACGCCTGGCGAGCGGTCGACGTGCGCAACAAGCGCGATGTGTGCACTCTCGACGTCCTCTACACGCTCCTGGGCGAGGGAGAGAACTCGCGACTGACGAAGGCCCTGCTCGAGCGCGAACAGGTCTCCGCGGTGCCCGAGGTCGAGTTCATCACGAAGCGCGATCAGGGGCTGTTCGTCGTCACCTGCATCTCCAAGACCGAGGCAGAGTTCGAGACCCGCGAGACCGTCCTGTCTGAGGTCGCCAAGCTCCGCGACACCCCGGTGAGCGCTGAGGAACTGGCGAAGGCCAAAGCGGTGCTGAAGGCAGGCTACGCCTTCGACAGCCAGAGCTACTCCTCGCAGTTCGGCTCTATGGCCTTCTACGAAGCCATCGACAGCTACCGCTTCGCCATGGACTACGCGGCGGAGGTGGACCGAGTCACTGTTGAGGACGTCCAGCGCGTAGCCAAGACCTGTCTGGACCCGGAGAAGTACAACCTGGTCATCATCCGGCCTCGGTCCGGTGGGGAAACATCGAAGGAGGCTCGCCTGATCCCGTGAAGCGCGCCCTTGTGGTATTGCTGGTTCTTGCACTCACCGAGGCCGTCGGGCTTGTGCCTGGCGCCTCAGCCGCAGCGCTCCCAAATGGCATGACCCTTGTGCCGGTGGAGTGCCGCGGCAGCAGCATCTGTGGGATTCACTTGGCGCTGAAGATCGGGCCGGAGCGCGTCCCTGCCTCCAAGGCGGGACTACGGGCTCTCACCCAGCAGGTCCTCCTGGGCCGTCTGCGCGACGAAATGGGCAAGCGCGGCGACCTGCTGGACCTCCGCCTCGAAGGCGGCCAGGGAGCCGCCTTCAGCGTCCAGACGGAGTGGGACTACGTCGAGTTCCGCGCTTCGGTGACGGATACCAACCTCGACAAGATGCTCAAGTTCCTCGCCCAATCCGTCTTTGAGGCGGACTGGGGCGAAGATGACATCGTCCGCGCGAAGGACCTCATGGACCGTGACCGCAGCAGCGAAGGCGGCACGGACACGCCTGCCTCCTCGGCCTTCTCGCTGTTCCGCAAGGCCATCCTCGGAGACACCCCGCTGTCCCAGCCGGTCTATGGCACCAGCGAATCCCGTGCGAAGATCACCCTGGCGGACGTGAAGGCCTTCTACAAGAGCTACTATGTGCCGAACCTCTCGTCGCTGTGCGTGGTCGCTCCCCTGACCCCAAAGCAGATCACCGACCTGGCCACGAAGTCCTTCGGCAGCTACAAGCCGCGAGACGTTTCGCGTCTTGCCGAGGTGACGCCGGGCCCGAAGGAGTCTCGGGTCGAGATTGGCGCCAGCCCCGACCTCGACACTGCGGTCATCATCGTCGGTATCCCGGTTGGTGCACCCGGCACGGACGCCTTCCTGATGGGCGAGATCGTCCACGCAGCGCTCACCGGGCCAAAGGGCTCACTGACTGCTGACCCGTCGCTCCTGACCGTCTTCAGCCTCCCTGAGCGACTGGGCAACGCCGTCCCCGGCGTCGTCGGTGTGCTACCGCTGGCCTATGAGCGGCAGCCCTATCTTGCCGCCTTTGCACGAGCGGCGCCCACCTCCGTCGAGGCGGTTCGCGCGGGCATTCTCAAGCACTTCCAGGAACTCGCAACGAAGCCGCTGTCGCCCGAGGCGCTGAAGCGGGCCAAGACGCGAGCCATCAATCTGCACGCCTCGCCCCTGGAGGATGCCGTGACTGCCGCCTCTGTGATCAACCGAGCGTCGCTTTACGGCCTTGACTACACGAAGCAGTCGGACTACGCGACCAGGATCTCAGCAGTGACCGCGGAGGCCTTGCAGCAGTTCGCCAAGACCAGCTTCACCCGCCATGCGGTCGGCGTCTTGATGCCCGGCGACTAGGAGACGTGCTCCTTGAGCGGTAGCCTGCAGTCGAAGCAAAGCTGTCTGTGCGAGGTACTGCCATGATTGAGGGCGTGCGCACCAAAGGCCTCAAACTCATCCCGGATGACCGCGGCTTCCTGATGGAGGTCCTGCGCGACGACGACGAGCTCTTCGACAAGTTCGGCCAGTGCTACATCTCGGCCACCTTCCCCGGCATAGTCAAGGCCTGGCATGCGCATCAGGTCCAGACCGACAACTTCTGCTGTGTGCAGGGCAACGTGAAGGTCGGCCTGTATGATGGACGCGAGGGCTCACCGACCTACGGCCAGACGCAGGCCATCGTCGTCGGCGAGCTCAACCGCACCTTGATCCAGATCCCGCCCGGCGTCTGGCACGGCTGGGTCTGCCTCGGCACCGAGACGGCCCTCGTGTTGAACGTGCCGACCGAGCACTACCGCTACACTGAACCCGATGAACTGCGGCGCCCCTGGGACGACCCCGAGATCCCCTTCGTATGGCAGGTCAAGGGCGGCTAGACGACCGCAGAGCGCATCAGGAGGTTTCACCATGGAATTCGTCATGTTCTCGAAGATGCTGCAGGAACACTCCATCGTCGACGCCGGCAAGATCATCAAGGACCTCGGCTTCGACGGCGTCGACCTCACCGTGCGTCCGGGCGGGCATGTGCTGCCGGAGAACGTCGAGAAGGACCTGGAGCCCGCTATCGACAGCCTGCGTGAGCTCGGACTCTCGGTGCCGATGCTCAGCACGGGCCTGGAGTCCGCCGACGATCCCGCCGCCGAGCCGACCTTCGAGGTCGCGGCCGCCTGCGGCGTCAAGGCCCTGAAGCTGGGGTACTGGAAGGTCACCACCTTCGGCACCCTGCGCCAGATGATTGCAGAAACCAAACAGAAGCTGGTGGGAATCAACGCGCTGGCGGAGAAGTATGGAGTGAGCGCCAACATCCATGTGCACTCGGGCGACTTCCTCAGCGCGCTGGCGCCGGTCGTCTACATGCTCATTGAGCAGTTCGATCCAAGCTGCATCGGCGCCTACGCTGACCTGTGCCACATGGGACTGGAGGGTGCGCGCTCAGGCTGGAAGCTCGGGCTCGATCTGCTGGGCGACCGGATCAACCTGGTGAGCGTCAAGAACGCCGGTCTCTACCAGGAACAGGACGCAGCCGGTAACTACCGCTGGCGGGGCAAGCTGGTGCCGGTCTGGCAGGGCATCACACCGCTGCCCGAGGCCTTCACCTATCTGAAGCAGTTGGGTTTCGACGGAACGGTCAGCTTCCACAGCGAGTACCAGGGCAGCTTTAGCTGGAAGGACCTGACCACTCCGGAGCTCATCGAGCAGACGCGTGAGGACCTGCAGTACGTGAAGGAGATGCTCAAAGGACTGGGATAGGCGAAGGGGTTTGCAGCCCCGACTGACAACAGGTTGCACTGCTCTGCACGGCGCCAACGGGGGATATCACGCAGCCGGCCACATGCGGGCCGGTCGCGGGAGGTGGGTGCGATGGGACGTGTCGGCATGGCAACGGTGGCTGTCTGTTTGCTGTGGATGTGCTGCTCAGGCCTCGCGATCGCACAGGGGACACAAGCGTCAGGCATCACCTTCCAGGCCTTGTCGGATGCTGAGCTCAGCGCCATTGAGCAGGGCCTAGGGCGGCGTGTCGGGGTTCGGGTCACCCTGGTGGCGACGGGGAGCCCGGCCGAGGCCGCCGATGTGAAGTGCGGCGATATCCTCCTCACGGTGAACGATCACGGCGTGGCGTCACCGACGGAGGCCGCCCAAGCTCTCACGGGCCAGGCAGGCCGCGTGAAGCTGGTCGTGGCGCGGGCCAGCGGCGCGAATGAGCTATCGACAAAGACTCTCTGGCTGGAGATCGGTGCAGGAGCTGCTGCGCCGGTCTCCGGCGGTGTTACCCCCGCCACTTCACCTAACCTCTTGCAGGCTCTCGGTCTCACAGTTCAGCAGCTAGACGCGGATGACCTGGCCTCGATCGCGGCAGCCACCGGCAAGCGGGCCGGTGTGTTTGTGGTAGCTGTTGCGCCGGGCTCGCGGGCGGCGGCTGCCGGGATCCGAGACGACGACATCCTCTTTGACGTTGGCGGGCAGACCATCGACGGTGTGCCGAGCCTCGTGCAGGCCCTGTCCGTCGCTCCGGCGCGAGCGAGCTGCCAGGTCTGGCGTGCGGCTGCCAACGGTGGGTTCCAGACGGTGCCGGCGTCGCTGGACCTCCAGGGCCTTGCGACCGGCCAGGCAACCTCGACCGGTCCCGCTCCAACTCCGGTCGCGAGTACACTTGGGGCGGCCGCGTCAGCGGACCTGCAGAACAAGCTAAACGCTCTCGAGGCCGCCCGTCAGGCCGGCATCCTCACCAACGACGAGTACGCCCGCAAGAGGGCCGAGATCGAGGCCCAGATCCGGGCCCTCTCTCCGCAGCCGGATCCGGCAACCCAGCAGAAGCTCCAGGCGCTGGATGCCGCCCGGGCCGCCGGCGTGATCACCGAGGCGGAGTACGCCCAGAAGCGTGCCCAGCTTCTCGGCCAGGGCGCGGTCGCCACAGGTGTGCCGCCGGCGACTACCACGGGCACCACGCCACCGGTCGCGACCGTCCCGGCGACTTGGAAGACCGCCCAGTCCCCCGCCCTCGGCGGGTTCAGCATGAAGCACCCACCCGAGTGGACCGCGACGACCGCCACCTCTGGTCCGGCCTTGTCGCTGAGCAACGGGTCACGGACCGTGGAAGTGCTGCCGGCCCCCAACGTGACCTCTCTTCAGCAGGTGTACAACAACGTCCTCGGGCAGATGCGCGGGCAGACGGGGAACTACACGGAGTTGGCCAGTGGCAAAGGCCGGATCGCCGGTCAGGAGGCGCTGCTGTGCGACTTCACCGGCACTAACCCCGAGGGCAAGCCGGTCGTGACGCGCCTCGCCGGAGTCCTCAACGGCACTAACGCCTTCCTGATCATCATGGGCGCGCCCAGTACCGAGGTCGGCACGATTCGGCCTCTGTGGGACATGATGCTATCGACCTTCACCTTCGGCACTGCAACGGCAACGCCCCGCACCTGGTACTAGGCCGCCGACCTTCATGGGTAACACAAGGCGACAGGCCAACCCTCGGCCTGTCGCCTTCACGCATCTACTGCACGGTGCTTCCGGTCCTCCGGCGACGCCTACCAGGCCGAGTAACCGCCATCGATGACCAGGTCATGGCCGGTCGTGTAGCTGGCTGCCTCGGAAGCCAGGTACACCACAGCGCCGACCAACTCCTCAGGCTCTGCCATCCGTCCCATCGGGATGTAGGGCAGCCAGTTGCCGAAGTACTCCGAGAACTGCCGCGTCAGCTCGCTGAGTGTGTAGCCCGGGCTGATGCAGTTGACCCGTACCCCATGCTGAGCCCACTCCGCTGCCATGCTGTGGGTGAGCTGGATCACGCCCGCCTTCGACGAGTTGTAGCCCACCTGGCCTTGCGGCCGGTTCACGATGCTGCCCGACATTGAGGCAACGTTGATGATGGACCCCGAGCGCTGCTCGATCATGATGCGCCCGGCCGCCTGGCAGCACAGGAAGGTGCCCTTCAGGTTCAGGCCCACGACCTTGTCCCACTCCTCCTCGGTCATGTCCTCCGCCTTGTTCCAGATGCAGACGCCTGCACTGTTGACCAGCACGTCAAGTCGCCCGAAGTGAGCCCTGATCTGGTCGAAGGCGGCCGTCACTGCCGCCTTGCAGGTAACATCGCAAACGATCCCCAGCGTGCCTTTGCCCATCTCCTTCGCTGACTGCTGCACGCGGTCCTCGAGGATGTCGACGAGCGCAACCTGTGCGCCCATCTCCTGGAGAGCATCGGCGCAGGCGCGACCGATACCCCGAGCGCCGCCGGTGACTGCCGCGACTTTCCCGGTAAGGTCGAACTTCTCCCGAATACCCATTGTCAGTCCTCCTGGTCTCAGACGCCTTCCGGCGCATCTGCTGTGGGTTGCTTATCTACGGGCGGGCCGGTAGCAGGTCGGCTCCGGCGTACTTGACGTAGGTACCGTTGAGCGTGAAGACGCCTCCGGGCTGTCCCTTCGGATCGAGTTTCAGCAGACACAGCGAGGCGTCCGTAGTGATCGGCTGGGCGGCATTCCCGGTGGGCGCGACCGATAGCAAGTGGACCTGACCATCAGGAAGGTCCAGGCGCAGGCAGCCCTTGGCGCCACCGGCAACGGCCGTGACCTTGGGCGAGCCGGGCTTGTCCGAAGGGTACAGCACGTAGACATTCTGCACACGCCCGGCAGCCTTGTTGGTGAACAGCGCCGTCGGGACGGGTCGCCACGGTGAGTTGGCCCATCCCTGGACCGGCGCCTCAGTCAGGCCCTTGACCACCGACACGCCCAGGCCGTCACCGAAGCCCACGAGGCTCAGACGCCTGCCGCTCTCCTCGGCGGAGACTGTAGTCCCCGCCACGGCGGCCTCGGTTGCACTGAGGTGGAAGATCGTCTCGTACTCGTGTGGCTGATTGTCGGCGGGCTCGAAGGTGTCGATGACGATCCAGTAGGCGGGCTTCACGAACAGTATCTCTCGCCGATGGCTGACCTTGACTTCGTTCTTGTCGCCATAGCCGTCCTCGTAGGAGCCGGCCACGTAGTCGAACTCGCCGTTGCTCACCCACGGGTTATCGAGCGGCTTGAAGGGATAGGGGAGGACGAAGCTCGACCGCACGGTTCGACGAGACTGGTCCAGACCATCGACCAGCGCGGTGTTGTGGCCCCGCGTCGACAGCACGTAGCGGCGCCACCGGGACTTGTCGTACATGTAGGTGCCGCCCTCGACGAGCCACTCGCGGCCCTGGGCCTGCATCAGGATGTTCAACTTGTCCTCATGCTGGTGCCCGGAGCCGAAGGGGCCGGCGTCGAAGAGCATGTACTGAGCCTGGCTATCCCAGCCCGAGCGCAGGAGGTAGTGGCCGGTATAGGGGAAGGGATACGAGGTCGCCTCAGGCACCTGCCCGTCCTTGCCGCGCGTAGCTCCCCACTGGAAATCCTTGCGCTCCGGGAAGTAGGCGAAGGCCTTCTCAAGGTAGCTGGTGGGGTTCGCGTTGCCGGAATCGTTGAGACCCGGAACCATGCCGTTCGGCGCCATGGCGTAGAGCAGGTAGTTGTACATCTTCTTGATGCGTGCCTGGTAGTCGCTCGGAATCTCGGCCCGGCGGTCGTTAAGGATCGCCAGGTCCAGGATATCCGAGTAGTTCCGCAGGACCCACAGGTTGTAGCCGAGTGCGAGCTCGTTCTCAAGGCCGTCGGGGTAGACCTCATCATCCATCTGCCGATAGAGACGTTCAATCCCGATCCGTCGCCATTCGTCGGCTTCCTTGAACTCCGGCAGCAGCGTGGCGACAATGGTTACCGCCTTCGACTCAGCCGTCAGCCAGTTCCCACGCGACGGCCACTTCACCAGGTGTCGTGCATGCTCCGCGAGCGACTTGACGACCATACACAGCGCATCAGGTGTCCACGCGGGCGAATCGGCCGTGCGCCAGAGACCCTCTATCCAGGTGTCGCCGGCCCGGCAGGCCGTGTTCAGTGTCTCCCAGGCGTAGTGGTAAGGGCTGTTGCCGCTGCGCAGCATCAGAACCGGGCACTTGCGCACCCAGTCCGTCATCAGGTTGACAACCTCTTCCGCATAGCGCTCCTCCCCGGTTTGCTCGTAGGCCGATGCGAGGACCGGGAGGAAGAAGTGGCGGTTGAGGGCAGCGTTCCACTCGACGGTAGCCGCCTCGCCCTCATTGCGCTGGTTCGAGGCCCAGTCGATGTCCGGGCCGAGATCATACTTCTTGCGGTCGAAGCTGTAGATGCGCTTCAGGGACTCGTCCGCGGAGCCCGTGTTCGGGCGCTTCTCAGGCCGAGGTGCACGCTCCCACCAGGTCCGGAACCACTTCACGTTCCGGCGTGCCAGGAAGTAGTCACGAAAGGCTGCCTTGGCACGGGGCCAATCGCGGGCCTGTGCAGCGTCGCGGACCTTCTCCAGTCCCGGCCGCGAGAGGTCGAGGGCGTCGAAGAGGTCTTCGTCCGACATGCGTGGGCCTTGCGACGGACCGGTCAGCACGCGAACATCATCCAGGACGAACCTGTCCTCCGGGTTCGCCTTCACCTCAGGGTTCCAGGCCGCGTGCAGCACGAGGTTGTCGATCTTGTTCCACCCGATCGGCGAGCGCACGACACCGATCTCGTCGAAGGGCACCACGAAATGACGCCACCCGGTCCAGTCGTTGGGGAACTGAAGCAGGTAGTAGTCCGGGCCCTCCTTGCTCTTGTCCTCCGAGTTGATGACAAGCCACAGGGTCGAGCCGGTCGCCTTGGCGCTATGGAGCCAGAACTGCAGGCAGTTGCCCGAGCTCCAGTCGTGCGGGATCGCCGAGCAGGAGAGCATGACCTCCTCGGAGGGCGTCCAGCGGACCGCGCCGGTCCCCTCCTTCACGAGAGCCGTTTCCGGCTGCCCGCCACGCCAGGACCTGGCATCATCGCAGTTGCTGACGACGAGATCGGCACAGGCTGTGCCACAAAGCAGCGCAAGGGCTGCCGTGAGCATCGACGGCGTCTGCCACAACACGGGGCTACACCTCTTCCTTGTGAGCCGGGGGCACCGGCGGTGGTCCTATGACAGACCTGTTCGCCCCACCGAGACGGATTCCTCCGCTACCGGAAGGGGAGACGGCCACGCGGGAGGAAAGGCCCGACACCTTGCCTGTTTCATGGATTGGAGGACAACACCCATGCGCGCATATCTCCCGCTGCTTCTCGTCCTCGCCTGTGTAGTGAGTTGGGGAGGCACGATCTCCGGCCGTGTATTCCTGGATGCGAACGACGACGGCCTCTACCAGGCCACGGAGGAAGCCGTTGCCGGGGCCCTGGTTAGCGATGGCCTCACGATCGTCGTGAGCGGCGCCGACGGCCGCTATAGCCTCGAATCGCCGGAGGGTGAGCAGGTCGTCTTTGTCGTGAACCCTTCCGGTACGTGGTTCCCGCGAGGCTTCTCCAGGCTCGTGCAGGTCGGCCCGGCGGAAGCCGACTTCCCGCTGGTCAGGCAGGAGCAGAAAGTGCCCTTCTGCTTCGTGCAGGGCACCGACCTGCACATCCGGCCGGAGATTGCGGACAAGATGGCGCGTTACGTCGCCGCCGTCAATGCGTTGCCGCTGCCGGTCGCCTTTGTGGTCCACACCGGTGACCTGGTGGTCGACTCGACGATGGCCACGGTTGCTGCCGACGCTCGCGCCCTGTTCGCGAAGTACAAGGAGATGGTGGCCGGACTGAAGGCGCCGCTCATCAACCTCCCCGGCAACCACGAGCATGTCTCGGTCGGCCGGCCGGAGGTCTCGCCAGATAGCCCCGGCTGGGGCAAGGCAACCTACCGTGAGCTCTTCGGGCCAACCTACTTCGCCTTCAACTACGCTGGTGTGAGCTTCCTGGCCCTGGACGGCACGGACATCGTGAACGGTAAGGGCGTGTACGGGATCCCGGCGCAATGTCTGGCCTGGGTGAAGGCTTACCTCGACCGGCTCCCGATGGACGCTCGGCTGGTGCTCCTGATCCACGAGCCGATCACCTCGCTGCCGCAGCGGGCTGAGCTGGAGAAGATGCTGCAGGGCCGGAAGGTGATCGTGGGCCTGTGCGGGCACGGGCACGGCATCGCCTCTTGGCCCTTCGCAGGCACGACGGAGATCATGGGTGGGACGACCAGCTATGCCTGGCACGGCTCTGGCTATGGCCCGAACCCACTCGGATACCACGTGGTCAGGATTACCGACACCGGCTACGAGGACGCCTTTGGCGACTGGGCAACCCGGTACTCCATCGCAGTCCAGCAGCCGCAACGCACTTCCACCCTGACAGCAGGTGTCAGGGTCGAAGGGCAGATTCTGGACCCCGCTGAAGATGTGAAGTCGGTAGAGTTGAAGTGGGGGACGAGCCAGAGGACGATCACGAGCTTCGCCACACAGGGCCTTGCACGGACCTTCTCGGCGGACCTGGAGGCGGCGGCCCTGCCCGATGGCTTCCATGACCTGACCCTGACCGCCTACGGGAAGGGCGAGCCCGAGGTAGAGCGACAACCCTTCCTGGTCGTTACGGGGAAGACCGAGCCTTCGCCCCTCGACCAGCCGGTGAAGCTGCGACTGCGGCTGCGAAACGTCAACGCGGCGGACGTGGTGACGGTCAACGGCAAGGAGGTTGGAAAGGCCGATGCTGCGCAGAAGGGGCAGACCCTCTCGCTCCAGGTTGCGCCGGCAGACCTCAAGCGTCTGAACCTGGTGGAGGTCACGGCTGCGAAGGCGGCCGACGGAAGCTGGGACCAGTTCGAAGTGGACGGTGTCGAGATGCTCAGCGGCGGCAAGAGCACCTACGACTACAGGCGCGCCAAGTACTCGGCCCTGCAGGTGCGAACCACCGGGACGCAGCCCGGCAAGGGCTCCTGGTATCTGGACCTGCAGCGCCCGGATGACTACGCGCAGTAGCCTGGCTAGGGCTTGAGGAGACGCACCGACAGAAGCAGGGCCATCGCAGCGGCAAGGGTCGCGGCGGCAAGGCAAGTCTGCGCGATCCCGAGCACGGGCACCAGGACCGCACCGGCCAGGACCGCACCGAGTGAGGCCCCTGACAGATCGGCGGCGTAGAGCCAGGCTGCCGAGGATGCCGTTGCCCGCTCTGATGCCGACGCGATCCGCGAGGCGACAGCCAGCGGGAACTGCAGGCCGACGCTGAGCCCAACGAACGCCGTCAGGACGGGGAAGGCGCAGGTGGAGAGGAGATCGGCCGGCCAGCCTGCCTGGGGTGCGCCGGCCATCTGACGCAGCACAGGCGACATGGCCAGCGCCAGTGCTCCCAGTACCAACTGCGCTCCCACAAGGGCGGCTGCCCGGGGACGACCGCCTGTCAGTCGCTCCGCGAGCCCTCCGGCACACCAGGCTCCGACCGCCAGCCCCACCATGAAGGCCCCGGTGATGATCCCCACCTGATGGTAGACGTAGCCGTAGATCGCCTGGAAGGCAAAGAGCAGACCCAGCTCCAGCGCCATGCCGACAGCCCCGGTCGAGAACACCGATAGGGGAACGTAGAGAGCTCTACCACGTCGCGTCAGTCCCGCCAGCAGCAGCACTCCCAGCAGGACGCCTCCCGGCAGGTACAGCTTCGCCGGACGCAGGTCCGACAGCCGCAGGTACAGGGCCTCGAGATCCGGGTAGTACAGCCCGATCCACATCGCCTGATCGTAGAAGTACCCCACGGGCTCGAAGT
>JBDKVB010000079.1 GCA_039679385.1 Armatimonadia bacterium
ACGCTGCCCTGTGGCCATCGCACCGCACCCTCGAGAAGGGCTCCCGAGGAGGCACCGGCGTTGCGAGCCAGGATGGCAATCACGTTCCGACCAGGCACCAGGTATGGCTTGATGCCGACCAGCTCCGGGGTCTTCCAGCCGTCGGTGTCGCTCGTTTCGGTAACCTGTTGGCCATTGACGAAGAGGGTGTAGGCGTCATCGACGGTGAGCTGCACCTGCGCCGCGGTGAGTTGCTCCGGTGAGACTGGTAGATCGAAAGCTCTGCGCAGGTAGGCTGAGACATCGGGCTTGTTGAGTGTGGCTGTGGCCCAGATCCAACTCGCGCGCCAGGTCTCGAAGGGCGCGGAGGACTCGTCCGGCGCTTCGTAGGTGTGCCTCAGGCTGACCATGTCCCACCAGCCGCGGACCCCGGTGCCTTCGAGGATCAGGCTGAGGTCGGCTGAAGCGGCCGTTCGCGGGACGTCCAGATCGCCGACCAGACGCGTCGTCGGCTTGCGGTCCCGCACCTCAACCCGCCCAGGTTCGTCGGGCAGGGGCTTGCCGAAGACGTCGAGGTAACCCAGCGTCGCGCACGCGCGTGTCGCCGTGCCCTCCACGGTCAAGTCGGCTTCGAGGTGGTAGGTCCCGAGGTTGTCCAGAGGCACCCGCGTCGTCAGAATCGCCTGCCCCTTGTCGTCGGTTCGCACCAGTGCCGAGCGAGTGCCTTCCGTCGCGTTCTCCTCGCTGAGGCCGAACTCCGCTGCCTGGGCGGTCCAGCCGTCCGGGAGACCATCACTGTCGAAGTCGTCCTCGAAGCCCGCGTTGGCGACTGCACCCTGCGGCCGGTCGAGCAGTCGCAGGTAGTCCACCGCGATCGTGGCGCCGGCAGTGTTGAGGAGGTCGAGACGCAGACCCGTGATGATCCCCTGCCATTCCGGGTAGACACTCATGTCCACCCGGTACACACGCGGCTCGGCGGAGGCGATCACGAGGTGGCGACTCATCCGCATTTCGCTGAAGCCGTTGCCCGCGCCGTGCCAGAAGATCTCGCCGCGACCGGTGATGCTGCTTTGGGCCCGGAACTCGACGATCTTGTAGCGAGAGGCATCAATGCTGACCGCCGGGGACTCCAGCATCGGATCGTACCTCGTGACTCCTCGCAGCATGCCCCCCTTCGCCTCGAGGGACTGGAAGTTCGCGGGCTTCCAGCCCTCCAGGTCGCCGTCCTTGTCCCAGCGCCAGAACGTGGGCTGAGCGAGAACCGGGACGCACGCTGCAATTGCCAAGAGCACGACTAGAGGCCTGCCAAACATGAAGCACCATCCCTGCAATCTGGAACCCTGGGCCCTAGTGGCCTGCCTGGTGGAGCGCCGCCTGCAAGTGTTCGATGGCGTCAGAGACCCGTGCGCGGACCGCGTACAGGTCGGAGTTGGCGCCTGGAGCCAGTCGCTTCAAGCCCACCCGGTAGAGGATCACACCGAAGTCCTCGGGCACCGAGGAGAGGGTGAACCGGCACTGCCCATCCTTGACCTGCACCGTGCCGGCTGCGACCTCGGTACCTGACTTCACACCGGACCCGGGCGAGGCGTAGGGGCTTCCGTCGACCAGGAAGCGGGAGTACGGCCGACCGCGGTAGTCCTTGTCATCGTAGACATTGAGCACGAGTTGGTAGCGCCCATCGGGCAGCTTCGTCTGGAGGCTGATGGGCAGATCGGAGCGCGTTCCGCCGCGGTGGGTCAGCCATCCTTCCTCAAGCCCGAAGCTCCAGCCCTCGGCCTTCGGGAAGGTCAGGTCACGGATGCCGAAGCCCTCGACCACACCGCAGAGCACCTCCGACAGATCGCGGGCCAGCGTTAGGGCGTACCAGCCCTCTGCAGCGACCTCGAGCTTCTGCTTCTCGGCCTGCTGCGTCAGGTCTTGCAGCATCGACAGGTAGTCGTAGTCCTCAGCGCCCTCACGGAGCATCTCCCACCGGATCGTGGGGACCACATAGTCGACGATTGGTTTCTCCGGCTCCCCCTTGCGCAGTGGCGGGTAGAAGAAGTACCCGTCTCCCTGGCGATAGCGGTAGGTGACGCCGGGCAGTAGGAAGCTCGGCCGTTCCCAGGGCGTCGCATCCCGGCCCCACCAGGTCGAGAGGTAGTACAGGTAGCCGTGGGCCCCACGTCGCCAGATATCCCAGAACATCGAGCGGTTCGTCTGCGCACTGTGGCCGATCAGGCAGGTGGTGCTCACGTCGTAGAGCCAGTAGTCGGCGCCTTTCTGGCGCTGCTCGGCGGCGACGTCTTCGCGGTAGCCCGTGCAGTAGGGAATCCAGACCGAGATGAGCGACTTACCCTTCTCGTCCACCAACTCCTTGAGGCGTGGGCGGCTCGCGGGGTCGTAGGTCAGCGCCGTCCGAATTCGCGGGTCGGCCTGCCGAAGGAGTTCGCAGATCTCCTTGATCGCAGGCGTGTCGGCATCGGCAGGTTCGTCGGTGACGTAGTAGATCGCGCGGTCGAGCCAGCCCTGCTGGGCGAGGTGAGCTGCGATACCCCGGAAGACCCCGACCACCAGTTGGTCAAACACGGGGTTGAGGCTGCCGTCCGGGTTGCGCCTCTCGATGGCGGTTCCGGTGCTGTCGACGAAACGCAGGACGACTTGTTTGTCGCGACGGACCCACAGGTACGGGGCGAAGTTGAAGGAGCTGAAGGCCTGGCGATCGTCGAGGTACCTCTTGGCCTCGCGGTCGAAGCCGGTGAAGTCGAGAGTGAACTCGCCCGTCGGCTTGCCGTCGGCGTCCTTGGCGAAGGTCCACTTGATCGCGCCGTCGGGGAGCGGGTTGAAGGCCTGGTTGCCCGGAGCGTACAGGAAGGGAGACAGTCGGGCACGGAGGTACTCGTCGAGGAACAGGCGGAGGAGGGTTTCCTTGTCCGCGTCGGTCTTGCAGCCGTGGGCCTTGCACAGGTTGCCCGCGGAGAACCCGACCATGCTCTGGAGCAGCGGCCTGCGCGGCAGCGCGAAGTTGCGGACACGAAGCTGCACAGTGAAGGGCGTCAGCGGACCGCCCTTGTCGCTGAGACGTATCTGCCCCTGATACTGACCCGACCTCGCGCTCTCGGGGACGGCAACCGCGATCCAGAAGACCAGATTCCGGCCTGCGTCCTGCGAGAACCTGTCTCCCGCTCGCACCGGCACCAGGGGGTCAGGACGGAAGTCGGGGTTCCCAGAGGGCTTGTCTACCTCATAGGGGGCGTTGATGTCGACCCAGTCCACCCGGTACAGGCGCATCTGCGTCGCCGGGAGCACAGCGCCGCCTGGCCCCTGTAGGTCCCCGAGCTGGATCGTGACCTCCCGGAGACCTTCGCCCGTATCCCGCAGCACTACCTGGAAGGCTTCAGACTCGTTGCGGGCACACTCAAGCGTCCTTCCCTCCGACGTCCAGGAGGCGCCCGGAGCTTGATCCTGCTTGATCTTCTCGATGGCGGGTACGCCCCAGACCTCGGCTGCTCCGGCAGCAGACCCGAGCATCAGCATAAGGAGCGGAAGGACGACAGGCAAGGCACGATGGTGCATGGGTAACCCCCCTTCACCTTCGCCGACGGGTCAGGCCGTCACAGCCTCTACCACGGCAGCAGGTTGCGCAGGTCGGGCACGTCCACACCCGGTAGCTGCAGTTGCGACTTCAGCGACGCGCCGATTGACTTGGGGTCGGGCAGCGACCAGCCACGCACCGAGGCCAGGTCGGAGAAGTCGGGCAGCGAGACATACTCGGCCAGGGCAGGCACGTTCGGCAGGTTTACCAGGCCCATGAGGTCGGGCGCATAGAACAGGTTCGGCACGTCCGTCCCCAGCAGCGGGGTCGGCTGCTCGGAGTCACCGGAGGTCAGGCTCAGGCTCCAGACGTTGTCCGCCGGTTCGAAGTCGTTCTCCTTGGACTGGACGACCGTGAAGATCCGCGACGTGCGTCGGGGATCGAACTGGAAGGTCAGCTTGACATCGGCACTGGCACCCGGCGCGACGGTTCCCACCGTCTGCTCCACAAGCCGACTCTTCTTGAGGTCGGTCGAGGGCAGGCGTGGGTCTGCGGAGTACAGGCCCACCTTGGCGGCGCCGGCGGGTCCCTCACCGAGGTTCAGCACCTTCAGCGCCAGTTCGAGCTTCTGCCCGGACTTCATCGGCCACGGAACCGGCGCCATGTTGTTCGCGGCCAGGACCAGGTCGGGCTGGTTGTGGTTGAGGCCCGCGGCAGCACCGGCGGCCAGCTTGTCCGCCTCAGCCTGACTGCTCGCGACTACGCGAACCTGGCTGTACCGGCGCTTTACCAGGAGGCGTGCCTGCTGCGCCCGGATGTAGTGCGCACCGTTGATCTTCGGCGAACTGGTCAGGATGTGGTTGTCCCGCAAGCCGTTGACCGGGTCGTCGATCACCAGCTCTGGAGGCACCTCGAACACGTAGGTGCCCTGGGGTATCGCGTTGGTGATCTGGCCGATCCGTGCCCCGTTGAGGTGGACTGCCGTGTCGTGGGGCACATAGGTGCCCTGCGGCCAGGCAAGCGAGAAGTTGATCTCTACCCAGGCCTTCTCGATGGGGCTGGTGAACCCGGGCTGCTGGAGCGGCTCAGACCAGGTCCGGCCGCCGTCGCTGCTCTCGAGCACATAGAGGAGGTCGGCATCGCCCGAGATGTCGCTGTGGTAGCTGACCCACAGCCGCTCGCTGCCCACATCAACCTGAGGGTATTCCGAGTAGGCGCCGTCATGGGTCAGGGCACGAGGCGTGCCCCAGGCACCCCCGGCGGTCTCAGCCGAGGCAAACCAGACCTCGCTGGCAGTACCTTCGCCCTCGCGCCAGACCGAAAACAAGCGACCCTGCGCGTCACAGGCAATCTGGGACTCACCGCACGGGGCATCAGCAGTGGACACGGCAACCGGTGCACCGACCGGCTTGCCCGCAGTGTCGAGGGTCTGGCTGAGGATGCGAGAATGGTCGCCGACCTTCGAGGTGTAGACCACGACGAAACGCTCGTCCGGGGTTGCCGCAAGTTGCGGCCAGGCCTGCCATTCGCCCTCGGCACGTGGCAGCGCGACTTCCGGTGCAAAGCTGGTGCCGGAGTCGGTGCTCAGACGCAGGTAGATCTGGCCGCTTCCCGAGCGCTGGTCCTCCCAGGCGACCAGCAGGTGGCCACTCTCGGAGCGCTCGACGACCGGATCGTTGACACCTGCCGCGTGACGAGTGAGGTACTGCGGCGCCTGCCAGCCTCCCATCCTCGGGGCACTGGCCCGGAAGGCGAGGTCGCTCCCGCCCTTGAGCGAATCCTCCCACACCACAAAGGCGCGCGAGGTGTCCCAGTCGGCACAAGCGGTCGGCCACAGTCCGGTGTGCCCGGCTTCGGTCAGTCGCGTGGCACCGCTCTGCCTCTCGTCGCGAGGCTTGGTGAGGAACCACACAGAGGTCAGGGGCTCCTCCCCGCGGGCGTGGAAGACAGCACCCCAGCAGTCCCGTCCGACGGCCACACAGGGCTCGGTGCTGGTGTCGCTCTCGAACTCCGGGAGACGTGCCTTCACCGCCTGTCGAAGGGCCGCACCACGAGTTGCGGGATGCTCGTCGTCCCACTTCTTCCAGTCGCGCGGGGGCCTCTTCTTGACTGGCTCCTCATTCTTCTTCGTATCGTCGCCGCCATCGAACCAACCGTCGATCCAATTCTTGAGCTTGTCCATCTGCCTGTCGAAGAAGCCCTTGTCCTCGTTGCCGCCCTGGCCGCCTTGACCACCCTGGCCGCCGCTGCCGCTGAGCGAGAGGTTGCCCTGATTCGTGCAGCCGGAGCCGGCGCCGCTGGAGCAGGCTGTCGAGTGGGTCAGTGCGTAGTAGAGCTGCTTGCCCTCGGGGACTTCGAAGGTCAGGTCCAGTCTGCGCCCGGCGGCGGATCCCTCAAGGTTCCCGCCCGTCCATTCCTGCTGCGCCGGGAAGGCCAGCGTCACCGTCATCTTCCGCACCCCAGGCGGGAAGTGCGGCGTCACGGTGAAGGTCAGCGAGTTGTGCGGCTGCAGCGCAAACAGGTGGTTGAGTTCCGGATTCGTCTCGAAAAGCTCGGCCTGCGCGCCATCACACTTGAGGGCCAGGCTGGCGGTCTCTGTGCCCTCATTGATGAGGCGGCAGGTATAGTTGAGGGTCAGGGGATCCTGACCCACCATCATCACCCGCACAGGCAACTGCAGTTGGTCCCATTCCAGCTTGAGGGTTGCCTTGTCCTGCGGCACTCCCTGCAGGTCAAGAGCGGCGCCCGCTGCTGCGCAGTAGAGTCCGAGTTGCGCCTCACCGGCCGGAGGAGTGTCGGTGCTCACCGCGTTGACGATAAGCCGGACGTACTTCCACTGCCCCGGCGCAAGGGTGCAGGGACCATCCATTGTGCCCTCACCTGTCAGCCCGACGACCAGCCCGGCAGCAGTGCCCAGGGGCTTGATGACGAAGGACTGGGGAGCGTCGCCGCGGTTGACGACGGCGATGGTGCCACGACGGTCATAGCCCGCTACGAATCTTTGCACGTAGACGTCCTGGCTGAAGCCCACACCCCTGGGTGCCTTGGTCCGAGCGGGTAGCGCGACGGTGCCCGGTGTGAGCCTGGCGGTGCCGCCCCGTACCGAAGTGACGGCTGCCTTGCAGGCATCGGCATAGGCCGCTCCCAGAAGCGACCCGTCGAAGGCTGCCGGGTTCTCCGGGTTGAAGGTCGGCTCCGACCCGCCGAACTTGTTCTTGCTCTGCTTGCCCGCCGCGTTCACCGAGGCTACGGCCATCGCAGTGGTCACGTCTATCAGGCCGCCCGTGAGGCGTGCTCGGGCATCGGCACTGGTGACGGTGCCCACAAAGGGCAGCTTCTGGTTCTTGACGCCGAAGCTCAGTTCAGCTACCTGGAGAGCGACGACGCCGTTGCAGCCGGCCTCCTTGCCGCGACCGACCAAGGTCTCAAAGGTCGGCTTGTCCTCAGTCGCCAGCGCCTCGGGCCAGGCGAGAAGGACGACTTCGTCAGCGCCGCCCTCCTGCAGCCCCTGAACCAGACCGTCGGTGAGATGAGCCAGCACTTCCCCGGTCGCATAGGTGCTCTGCAGACCCGCCACGGGACGCAGTGGGAACACGCCAAGCTTGGCCGCCAGGGCCATCCCCGGCCAGGCGCACAGACACCATGCCGCAACTAGAAGACAGACGCCCAATCTTATGAAGGAGTGCTGTTTCATGCCTTTGCTCATCTCCCGTGCCCTGCCGCGGAGCGGTCAGAGGGTCGCAAGATCGCCGAGAAGCGTGTGTGAGCGGTCCCTTCTACGTGTCGCTCAGCCCCTTCTGCGACTCGGCAAGACTTAGTCGCCGTCTTTCCTTCGGTTCGCCATATCCTGAGGGGCCACCTTCGGCGCACGATGGCGCCCAGGTCGTTTGCCTCACCCGAGGCCGTGCGGCGAAGCACAAGGCAGGGCACTCGGTCTCGCCCAGAAGGGGAATCTGCCTCCTCCAGCGAACACAGCGCAGTCAGGGCTGCAGTCCACGAGACTCCTGCTCGGGCAAGAAAGCAGTCGCCGAGACGCACTGACGGAACTGACGGAACTGACGGAACTGACGGAACTGACGGAGCTGCAGACGGACGAGGACGCACTCATACCCCCTGGATGGATGATGCGATGCGCAACCCAGTGGTCTCCTTTGCCAGGCGTACAGCACGGCAGACGATCCGCAAGTTGGGCTACGAAGTAGTGAAGTCGCCCTACCGCTACTCGGGGCAGGCCTATGGTCCGATCCTGCCGACGGCCACCTACACGCCCTGGAACCTCGACGAGGAATTCCTCAAGGTATACGCCGCGATCAAGGAAGCCACGCTCATTGACGTATACCGGTGCTGGGAGCTGTGGACTCTGACGGAGCAAGCCGCCAAGGTGCCGGGAAGCCTGATCGAAGTGGGTACCTGGAGAGGCGGGAGTGGCGCCCTGATCGCAGCCAGGGCGAGGCAAGGCGGCCTGACCGATCCCGTGTACCTGTGCGACACCTTCCGCGGCGTCGTCAAGACAGGCCCCAGGGACCCGGTCTATACCGGCGGAGAGCACGCCGATACCTCCCGCGGCCTGGTTGAGGCGCTGGTCTTCGATACCCTCAAGCTGGACAACGTGCGCATCCTCGAAGGCATCTTCCCCGACGAGACCGGTCCCCAAGTTGAGGGCGAGAGATTCCGCCTGTGCCATATCGATGTGGATGTCTATGAGTCGGCAAGGGGCGTCGTTGAGTGGATCGATGCGCGCATGGGGGTCGGCAGCATCTACGTCTACGATGACTACGGGAACATGAGTACCGCCGGCATCACCCGGCTTGTCGATGAGCAGGGAGCTCTTCCCGACCGCGTCGTGCTGTACAACCTCAACGGCCATGCCGTGGTCATACGGATTGCGTGAGCTGTCCACTTGCCCCATCCCCCGATTAGCAGGTCCCGTCCCCAGCGCCTCGAATCTACTCCAGGTAGGTTCGGCAGCCTTCACACCATCGCTGCTCTGCAAGGGAGTGAGAAGCATGTTTGCAGGCGTCGCGCAGGTGCTCGACTTCGCGTCTTCTCAGCGGGTAGAGATGATCGACCTCAAGATCGCCGACCTTCTCGGACGGTGGCACCACGTCACTCTCCCCGCCGGTCAGCTCACCGCCGACAAGCTCCAGGAGGGCGTCGGCATCGACACCTCCAGCTACCCCGGCTACAAGTCAGTCGAGGCCGGTGACATGAGGGTGGTGCCCGACCCCACCACCGGCATGCTCGAGACCTTCTGCGAGGCCCGCACACTTAGCTTCATCTGCAACATCGTCGAGCCGATCAGCGGCGAACCGTATCTGCGCGACCCGCGCGGTGTGGCCCGGCGTGCCGAGGAGTACTTCCCCACGGTCATCAGCCCCGGGCGTCCGGTCTTCTCGCCGGAACTCGAGTTCTACGTCTTCTCCAGCGTGAAGTACCGCTCGGAGATGAACGCCGCCGGGTACGAGGTGGATTCCGTCGAGGCCTGCTGGAACACTTGCGCTGAGGAGGCGCCGAATCTGGGCCACAAGATCCCCGCTCATGGGGGTTACCATGCCACGCCGCCCCGCGACCATCTCAATGACCTGCGGTCACGGATGCTCCTGGCCATCGAGGCCGCGGGAGTGCCGGGCCATTACCACCACCATGAGGTCGGCGGACCTGGTCAAGTGGAGATTGAGGTTGGTCTCGGCCCTCTGCTGGAGATGGCCGACGCGGTGATGAAGATGAAGTACCTCATACGGAACCTTGCCTGCCGGGCCGGCATGACCGCCACCTTTATGCCCAAGCCGATGTTCGGGGAAGCCGGCAACGGCATGCATGTGCACCAGTATGTGACCCACGAGGGAAAGTCACTCTTCTGGGACGCGGGGCCTTCCTACGCTCATCTCAGCGAGCTGGCGCGCCAGTGGGTCGGCGGCCTGCTCCTCCATGCAGCGGCTCTCCTGGGGCTCTGTAGTCCGAGCACGAACTCGTACCGTCGCCTGGTTCCCGGCTACGAGGCACCCATCAGCGCTTTCTACGGGCTGTCGAACCGCACTGCCGCTGTCCGCGTGCCAGCCTACTCAGTCAATGAGCGCGAGAACCGTGTTGAGTTCCGTCCGCCCGATGCCACCTGCAACCCCTACCTGTGTCTCGCCGCAATGACCATGGCCGGCCTGGACGGCGTCCGCAGGGCCCTCGACCCTGCAGACCACGACTTCGGGCCCTTCGATCAGAACGTCACCAATATGTCGCCCGAGGACCGCAGCCGCCTTCGCCAACTGCCCACTTCCCTGAACGCCGCTTTGGATGCCCTGGAGGACGATCACGACTTCCTGCTGGAGGGCGGCGTCTTCACGACCGATCTGCTCGATGCCTGGATCGCCTGCAAGCGCCAGGAGATCGCGGAAGTCAACTTGCGACCGGTTCCGCAGGAGTACGTCCTCTACTACGACCTGTGAGTCCTGCCGGACTGGCTACCAGGCCACTTCGCGGGCGAAGGTCTGCTGCCGGAGTCGTGAACCGCCGACGGTGCACGCCAACCGAACCGGGTAGGGACGACCTGCAACGGGCTTCGCGGCCAGGGCCAGCGTCGCCGTCCAGGTGTCGCCCTGCGGCAGATCGCGAATCTCACAGGTTGCCGGGCCACCAGGACCCGGCAGGAGTCCCGCTGCTTCTGCTCGGAGGTCCGCGTCCAGGGGCTTTGTACCCGTGTTGCGAACCCGCAGTTCAAGCTGATCCGGCCCGGCGGGACGCAGCGTCAACTCAAGCGGCAGCTCTTCCATCCCTGACACCGTGGCAGCCTTGAGCTTCTCGGCCAGCTCCTCCGAAGACAGCCCCGGAGCCAGGAGATAGACCGGGCGTCCCTCCTGAAGCTGTACGACCAGCTTGTCGCTCGGTGCTCCTGGCGTCGGGTTGAGGAACAGGTCGCACGCCCGCAACTCCTTCGCGTCGGTCAGGACCAAGGACAAGGGCTCCTGCAGATTCCACAGGGCGGCTGCTGCCCCAGACTGCCCCTCCAACATCACGCAGGCGATGCTTCCCGTCGGCAGCGCCAGTCGGCCGGTCACTTGGCGACCGTCGAGGAGTCGCGCCAGCCCATTGAGCGCCACCAGCCGCGGCCGCGGAAGGTAGTCCTCATAGAACACGCCCCAGCCGTAGGTCGGACTGGTCTGGGCGCTGAACCAGAAGAACTTCTCCACCCCCACCGAGAGCGCCGAAAGGTAGGCCTGTGCCAGGTTCAGTGCACAGTCCTCCTCGGAGGCGCCGAGTCCCAGGTACCCGGCACCGTCAGCACCCGATCCCTGCTCGGAGTGCCACACCGGGACCTTCACGTCTGAGTCCTTGAGCAGCGCCTCGGTGTTCGTCTGTAGCTGCGCCTGCTGGCTGAAGGGGCGGACGAGTTGCGAGTAGCTGTGGTGCGACAGCACATCCAGACTCGCGTCCGCACCGGCCTTGAAGGTGTCGCGGGCGTAGTCCAGCGGCACCCCGGCGAAGCCCACGATCAGAGCTTGCGGGTCGGCAGCTTTGGCGCGTTCGTAGGTCGTCTTGAGTATGCCGGCATAGGTTCCCGCATCCATCGTGTAGGAGGGCTCGTTCCAGACTTCCCAGGCCTTCACTCGACCCCGGAAGCGCGAGACCGTCGCCTGGACGAAGTCGCCCCACTGTTTGAGGTCATAGGGCGGCTGCTGGATCTCCTCGGTCTTGCCCGCCCAGGACTGCTCGAAGTTGGGGTAGTAGCGCAGCAGGATAGGCATGATCTCCATGCCCGTTGCGTTGACTTCCTTGAACTGCCGGTCGTACTCGGTCCAGTCAAACTGCCCCGGCTGCTTCTCCGCCATGCCCCAGCCCCACCAGGCCCGAATCCACTTCACTCCGTAGCGAGCCAGCGTGCCCAGGTTGTGCTGCAGGTGCGCCCCGGATTCGCGTTCCATGTGGGTGTTCATGCCCAGCGGCGAGGTGAAGGCGTCGCCGCGGTGGTCCATGGGCGCAACCACATTGACCACGTAGGGCAAGCGGCTGACTTGCTTGCCGTCGGCGCTCGTGCGGACCTCCAGCGTGAACCACCCGACCCGCGTAGTCGGCACAGTCACCGTCATCGGCCGTGCCGAGAGCGGCGGTAGCTCACCCTCAAAGAGCTTCTCGGCGGCGACTTCCTCTCCCAGCCAGTCCACCACCCGGGAGTCGAGGGTCATCGTGCGGGCGACCTTCGATCCGTTCACTAGCTGTGCCGGGAGCCTCCCTGGACCGGCCAGGTCGAGGGTGTTCCCCTGCGGCAGGTCCAGGGCGAGGCCCAGGTCGGAGGCGTCACTCGCGACGAAGTCCGAGGCATCACCGGCCACGAGCGAGACTGCATCGACGTCGAGCTGCACGTCGCGAGGCTTCCCGAAGCTGACGTACACGCGGTCCGCCGGGTAGTCCTGCGGAATCGCGTACTTGAGCGAGAAGCGCTGCCATTCCGTTGTCACATTGACGTTCTGATTGCGCCCTGGGCGCCGGGCATCCGGGGCCAGACCGGTGGCATTGATCGCGAGGCGGACGTCGGCCGGCTTGTCTGCGCGCAGCGCAACTGAGAGCGTGTAGGACCGGCCGGGCGCAAGGGCGATCGGGTACGACATCAATCCACAGTTGCCCGGTTCCATGGAGCGCAGGAAGCAGCGCCCTGCTACAGCGTCGCTGCTGACGACCGTCCATTGCAGCCTTCCGTCACTCTCATACTCGGGTCGCCAGCCGTAGCGGCCGAACTCAAAGCTGGGATTGGTCACCAGGTTCGTGCCGGGAGCAGGCACCTCGACACCTGGTCCGGGGAGCGGTGCGAAGGTCCTGGCCACCGAGGAGACACGAAGCTCATCGAGGCACGCTTCCACCATTCCGCCGGCCGGATTCCAGGTGTTGGTGCCGAGGCGCAGGACCTCCGAGCCGGCGTTCAGCTTCCCCTCGGTGAGGCCCTCCGGCTTGCCGGCGACGTCGAGGCGACCGTCGATGTAGACGCGCACCTCACGGGTGGCCTGGTCGTAGGTCATGGCGAGGTGCACCCAACGTCCGATCGGCACAGGTCGCGAACCCACGACTTTGCGCCAACTGCCGTCGATCCCGATATAGGCCTGAAGGCCGCCGGACAGACGCATCATGTAGGCCGAGTTGCGGCAGATCAGATCGCCCTGGGCACGCGAAGGGAACTTGGCCCAGCACTCCACGGTCAGCCCCTTCTGGGGCGCCGGAGGTGCTTTGCGAGTGATGTCCACCCAGGCCTGCTCGCCGGTGAGACTGGCGCCACCGCCGAACCGACCCAGAGTCGGCATGACGCCCTGGAGGGTCCCGGCAGGGCCTCCCATCACGTCAGCACAGGCGCCGCCGGCAAGGTCATCAAGATGGTACAACTCGACCGTCTGGGCGTCGGGCTCAAAGGGTCTCGCAAGGTCAGTCTGAGCGAAGGCCACGGAACACAGGAGGAAAGCGGCGAGGATCGATAGCGCAGGCGACTGGATGGACCAGACCACGGGCTCTCACCTCACTGGGGACGGATCGGCACCTCAAGGGCTCTGGGCACCGGCCAGCTATCCTTCGTCTTGCTGCTCACCTTTCCTTCCGCCGTCCCCTGCGGAGGTGTCGCCCGAGGGTACCGGGAATCTGCGCGTGGTTCGCGCCGTATCCGCGCCGCTATCGTCAGGCCGCAGTTGACCCAGGGAGGCCAGACCATGAAGGGTAGCAGACCCGTGAGGCAAGTTCTCCTCGCGCTGGCTGCCGTCGTCGTTGCAGCAGTTACACCGGCGGCCGCGCAGGAGGAGTTGCACGAGAAGATCGAGGGGTACTTCGCGCAGATCCGACCGCATGGCCTCTATGGCAACGAGCGGGCTGCTCAAGCCCTGATAGCCCTGGCACCCTCCCTGCACACGGCGCGTCCGGAGTTCGTCGCTGCCCTGAGCGACGCCCACATGGTCGTGCGCTGGACGGCCGCTCGCGTGCTCGGTCTCATCGGCCCCGAGGCGAAGGAGGCAGTTCCCGCCCTGGCACAGGCGCTGCCGACCAGTGAGTGGTATGCCCAGGTCATGGTCGCCTGGGCGCTGTCACGGATGGGACCGGCGGCTGCCGAGGCGACTCCGGCACTCGTCAAGGTTCTCCAGACCTCGCGCGACCTCTGGGTCAAGCGCGAAGCAGCCATGGCCCTCGGCGCGATCGGTCCGCAGGCTCGTGAGGCCTTGCCGGTGCTGACCTCGCTACTGAAGGATGCCAACGGGTTTGTGCGCGTCGCAGCCGCGACTTCACTGTACCAGGTTGGGCGGGACAACGGGGGCTTTCCTGTGCTCCTTGAGGCGCTGCACGATCCGTACATCGTCGGGCCACGGGTCGCCGCCGATGCCCTGGCCGAACTCGGTGAAGGCGCCAAATCGATGATACCCGCGCTGGTCGACACCCTGAAGGATCCGGCGCCCTGCGCACGGGTGGCTGCTGCTCGCGCCCTGTGGCTCATCGACAAGAACACGCAGGGCACCTCGGCTCTCCTCGACGCCCTGAAGGACCCGCAACTCGAAGTGCGGCAGCGTGCCTCGGAGACTCTGCGACTGATCGGTGCCGCGACGGGTCAGACCTTCCCCGAGCCCGTGACGCCTCCCGAACCGCAGGACACTCGGCCCAAGCCACTGGTGTACAAGGCCGAGGAATGGACGGGGCCGCAGGAGGCCATCGTCAAGAACCAAGGGAGGCCCGACAAGTGGAACCTGTGGTCGAGTGGTGCGCCTGCCTGGTCTCGCGGCATCGTCCTCGCCGGTCCGACGGTGACGGCTGATCGGTCGACCCCGGAGGAGGGTGCGCCGGTCCTGCATACTCACATCACCGGCATCCCGGAGGGCACCTACACCGTCACCGTCGAGCACTCTCGTCCCCTGGGCGTCTCTCTCGATGCGGGCAAGACCTGGCGCAAGCTGGACGAGAACTCGAGCCTGGGCCTCACTACCATCAAGGACGGGACCTTCGACCTGTGGGTCGATGACCGGTACGCTGCGGCTACGAGTCCCGGTCCCGTCTACTACAACACAGTCACCTTCACGCCGACGACGCCTCAGACCCCGGGGAGACCGGTCCAGGGCTGGGCGACGGAACGGGTACGCGAGAAGCTCGATCGCGGTGCCCTTGCTCTCCGCACCGAGGGTGGCGTCTACCTCAGTTGGCGCTTGCTCGAGACCGATCGGCCGCAGGCAGCTTTCGATGTCTACCGCACCGACGGCGCAGGACCGGCCCGCAAACTGAACACAGCGCCGATCACCCAGACCACCGACTTCCTGGACCGCACCGCGCCTACGGGCACCGGGTCTCGCTACTCGATTGCGATCGACGGCAGCTGGGCGACGTCACTTCCGGCGCCGGGGACCGGTGTCCCCTATCTTCCAATCAAGCTCCAGGACAACTACCGGGCGCTGAACGTCGGAATCGGCGACCTCGACGGCGACGGGCGCCTGGACTACGTGATCCGGCAGCCCGACGTCGAGATCTGGGGCTTCCTGTACACCTGGTACCGCAGCCCGGACACTTACAAGCTGGAGGCCTACGACGCGGACGGCAAGTTTCTGTGGCGGCAGAGCATGGGCTGGGGCGTCGAGATGGGGGTATGGTTCGCGCCCTACCTCGTCCATGACCTAGATGGCGACGGCCGGGCCGAGATCGCCTTCAAGGGCGCTGACGCCGACCCGCGGGATGCTGAGGGCATGTGCAACGAGGGCGCAGAGTATGTGACGGTCCTCGATGGCCGCACCGGAGAGGTCCGCTGCCGCGCTCCCTGGCCAAGTCGGGACGACTTCGGCTTCAGCGCCAAGCCGGGTGACATAGCGGCACGCAACCAGCTTGCGATCGCCTACCTCGACGGCAAGACGCCCTGCCTCATCGCCGAACGGGGCACCTACGGCCTGCAGAAAGTCACCGCCTACCAGTTGAAGGGCAACAGCCTCGAGACGCTCTGGAAGTGGGACAACAGTGACTCGGAGCGGGCCTTCCGGGGACAGGGCGCCCACACGCTTCACGCGGCGGATGTTGACGGCGACGGCCGCGACGAGGTCATCCTCGGGTCCTCGGTGCTGGAGGACGACGGGACACCCCTGTGGTCAACGGGAAGGGGCCACCCGGATGTATGCTGCGTCGGCGACTTCGACCCGGCCAATCCGGGGCTGGAGGTCTTCTACACACACGAGAACCCTCAGCAGCAGAACGGGGTCTGCATGGTCGATGCCCGCACGGGCAGGACACTGTGGGGGCGTCAGGAGCCGACGATCCATGTCGGCTGGGGCCTCGCCTCGGATGTTGACGCCACGCGTCCGGGCTGCGAGGCCTGGGCCAGAGAGGACCCCAAGACCGGCGCCTTCAGCGGACCGCCGCCCTGCTGGCTGTACTCGGCGGAGGGCAAGCTGATCGCTGAGGGAGCGGACGTCCCCACGACGACCACCGTCGCCTACTGGGACGCGGATGTGCAGCGCGAACTGATCCGGGGAGGCCGCGCCAGTGACTACCAGGGCGGAGCTTATCCGCCCTACTTCGAGGGCAGCGTGATCGCCGTCGCGGACGTGGTCGGTGACTGGCGCGAGGAGGTCATCACTGCCCTGCCGGGAGAGGTGCGCATCTACAGCACCACGATTCCGGCCGCTGACCGGCGGCCCTGTCTGCTGCAGGATCCGACCTACCGGCTGGCAGTGGATGATCTCTGCTCGGGCTACTACTCGCAGCCAATGCTGGGGTACCTTCCCGCGCAGAACCGCAGCAGTGCGTTCCTCACGGGTCCTCAGGCGGGCCTCGATCCTGCGGCAAGCAACGCCTGCGAAGCGGTAGTGCTCGCCTCACCGACGGAGGCTGTGACAGGCACCTTGCATCTGTCCACCGGGAACGCCTCGGCGGTCATCGAACCGGCGGAGCTACCTGTGTCGGTGCCTGCCGGCCAGAGCCTCAGGCTGCCCTTCTCCCTGCGCCTGACGAAGCCACCCTCACCACTGTCAGGGCGCATGGTCGTCGCGGTCACGGCGTCCCTGCAGTCGGCCTCGGGTGAGAAGCTCGAGGCCAGGACCGATCTGCCGGTGATCGACAGACCCATGACAGGGGTGCCGCTGGTCGGTGCCGGCGATTTCCTCGAGCAGTCCGGCGGCGAGGCACGCCCGCGCACCGACAAGCCCAACTCCGGCGGTCGAGCGCTTTCGCATTGGAACTACAAGGGGCACCGGATCAGCTGGCAGATCACCCTTCCGCAGACGGGACGGTACCATCTCGCGATCCGCTACGCCAACTCCTGGGGCTGGGTCGCCGAGCGCAGTCTTCTGGTCGATGGGAAGCCGCTGCCGGGTGCCGAGACCGTGCACTTCCCGCCGGTCGGCACCCTCCTCGATGAGTGGGCTACCATGCCCGTGCGCCTGACCAGTGGGGCCCTGGCCGTCTGGGAGCTGACGGCCGGGCCTCACCGCATCACCATGGAGAACACGAACGACTGCTGGCTCAACCTCGACCAGTTGGCCTTCGTACCGGTCACAGGCTCTTAGTAGGCGAACTGCGCTCCCGCTACTTGAGGGCTTCTCCCTGCGAGAAGACCGTCACTCGCGTGCGCGGGTATGCAAGGGCCGTCTTCTGGCTGGCGAAGCGCACGGTGTTTGGGCCCTTCATGAGTTCAGGCATCTTGCCCTCGGCCGCTATCTCACTAAGCACCTCGCCGGTCGGACCATAGAGCGTGCCCTTACCCGTGGCGTTGACCTCCAGGTAGCTCCCGCTGGTGAGGCTGGTCTTGAACCCGACCCTTGCCCCGTTGATGGTCACCTGAGGATCGACCACCTGCGCCGACACGAGAGGAAGCGCACGCACGGGCCGCAGGTCGACCAGGATGGAGTCGTGAGCGGGAAGGTTGTTGCACCAGATCGTCAGCGACTCGACCGAGGAGTAGTTGACCGTCTCTCGGTACATCGCGTACAGGCCGCCATAGGGCCAGGCGTAGTCACTGAAGCGGTCGGAGTCGGTCTCGATCAACTCGAAGTACCGCCAGCCCTCGAAGTCCACCACCACATAGTGCTCTCCGAGCCCGCCCGTGAGATGCGAGGGGCTCTTCGCCTGGAAGTTGAGCACCTCCCCCTTGCCGTCGCCGTGCACCCATACACCGAGGCCCTGCTGCGCGCTGAGGTTCAGAGGCGGATCGAAGGTCTTCTTGAAGCTTGCCCACGACCCGCGGCGCTCCGTCCCGGAGTTCGTGGCTGTCAGGCGTGCGTAGGCGATCTCGCCCTCACCGATGGGCTCCAGGTCGGCCTTCACAGAGGGCGCTGCAGTGCGTGCGGCAAACTCCTGCGCCGATGTGAAGGTGGCCAGGGTCACTCCCTTGTCCGACTCATAGGGCGCAGCGGACATCATCGCTTCAAGACGAAGCGCCGGCACCTGGGCGGTGTTCGGGTTGCTGAGGGTCCAGCTCTCGCCTCCGCCGTCGGGTCCACGGAAGAGGTGACGGTCGATCGTCAGCGGGAGGAACTCCCACGACCCATCTGCAGCAGGTGTTAGGGCGAAGAAAGCGCCAGGCTCCCTGAGTCTGGCTTTGACTGCCTCCGAGAAGGTCCCTGCGTGGCGAAGCTCCTCATACTGCCGCACGATGTTCGCCAGGCGTGCCTGCGCCGGCACTGCCGGGTTGTAGCCCACCAGGGACAGCCCCGAGTCCGTCCCGAGACCCTTGGCGCACCAGTACTCGATGTCCTCCGGGAAGGTCGGCTCACACTGCGGCGGCAGCCAGGTCCGGAAGGCCCACCATCCCAGGTTGCTGGGCAGGAACATGCGCTCGTTCACCTGGTTGCTGCGGATGTGCAGGTCGACGAACTGCGCATACGACCGCGTCGGGTGATCCCAGGCTCCGTGACGTGAGCGCAGAACCCACAGGTGGTGGTGGAAGGTGCTGTACTCCACCGCCGCTGGGTGGTCGAGGCGCTTCCACAGCTCCCAGATATACTTCGAGCCGTAGTGCCACGAGTTCTGCGCTCCGCCGAGCACGTCTTCCCCATCGAGCGCATCCTGGTACATCGTGTCAAAGCCGCACTCGTTGAAGAACCGGGCGTTGGCCTCGACCACCTTCGTAAACAGCTCGGATTCTGGGTCCGGCGCGAACAGGCCGAAGCACTCCTTGAGGTGGTAGACCTTCTCCCCGGCGGCGTGCGCAACGGCCTTCGTCCCAAGAGCGCCACGGGTGCAGGTTGTGAAAGCGTAAGGCGGCTCCTTGGAGAGCTCGCGATAGGTAACCAACTCCTCGCCGATCCGGAGCGTGACGCTGTTGCGCACGAAGAACCCGGTGATCGTGGACATGTCCTGCGTGCTCTCGGTCACGGGTATCGAAGCGGCGTCAGCGGCGATGCCCGAGGCGAGAGTGAAGGTCGCATCGGAGGCGAGACCTGGATCGGGCACCGGACTGACCCAGGGTGTCGTCTTGTCGATGAAGAAGGCGTAGGGGTGCATGCCCACGTAGATGCCCGCCTGGTGGCAGCGGTCGATGACGGCCTTCAGGCTCGCCACACCCCGGGGATAGAGCGTGGGATTGGGCAGGCAATCCCCGAACCGGTACGTGCTTCGGCCACCGTGAATCTCGATCTGGTTGAAGCCGACGCTCTTGACCGTGCGGATGACATCGTCAACGTTTGCCTCGGAGGGGCTCGCGAAGAGATACGAAGCGCGACCGAGGGACGAATCCATGGCCCAGGGGCCGCCCATCGGTGATCTCGGCAGGGAATCCGAGGCGAGGACGACCTCCTTGAGCACCTCGCGCAGGTCCTTGGTCGGGCAGCCGATCATCGCAACACTCGCGCCGACGATCCCGAAGCGCGCCACACAACTCGCCATCACCCGGTCGCTGGGCCCCGGCATGGCGCTCACGTTGGTCTGGAGGTTCAGGGCCAGCGCACAGGAGGTGAAGTCCGCCTGGCCGCCGGTCTGGGGGATTAGCTGCACGTTCGGGAACTGCAGCTCGTCGATGCCCTCGCTCGCCTGGACGACCTCAAGGACGAAGTGCCGCCTGTGCGTCGTCACGCGCAGGACAACCGTGGCTGAGGTCTCGACGAAGGTGACCTCTACCCGGTCTCCCTTCACCGAGGCGGAGGCGGCGTTATGCCACCTGCCGTCGAGGTTCACCCGAGCGACAGGAGTTGCAGGAGTCTGGCGACAGTAGTCCTTGCCCGTGGCCGCATCGAGAAAGGACCGGTTCGTTCCGTCCGGTCCGACGGCGTAGCGGAGGCAGTCATTGCTGAACACAAGGTTCGCGTCTCCTTCGGCACCGGCAAGAGACCGGTCGCCAAACAGTGAGGCTGCGCACAGGCAGATCAGGCCAAGCAGTGGAAGGGTAGCGGGTCTCATCCTTGCGGACCTCCGGGTCGCCAGAAGTGGTGCAACCGGCTGCCGTCCTGTCGGGATGCCAGCCAAGGCCTGGGGCTCGTGTCGGACTCGCGCTTTCCAGACCATCCTACGGTCTCAGGATGGTCCTTCGGCACCCGGGGGCATGATTGTCCTTACGCGTGCCACAATCCTCTTGCCTCCTGGGCGAGACAAGCCTCGTGGACCAGGGAGGAGAGCGGCAGGGCGTCGTCCAAGTTACCGATTGAGGCAAGCGAGGCCCGCCCAGGCCCGGATACTTGACTGGTAGGAGACCACTATGCGCGGCTCAGGACTGATTCTTCTCTCGGCTCTGGTTCTCGTCACAGCGATACCGACCATGGCGGCCCCACTGACGGTGACGGCCATCAAGACTGCTGCTGCGCCGGTCCTCGACGGCAACCTCGACGATGCGGTCTGGCAGCAGGGCCAGTGGTACAGCAACTTCACGCTGCTTGGTGAGGGCATGAAGCCCGCGACCGCGCAGACCCGCTTCAAGGTCGCTTTCGACCAGCACAACCTGTACTTTGGCGTCGAGCTTCTTGAGCCGCAGATGGACAAGCTCGTGGCACGCGAGACTCAGCGTGACGGTCGCGTCCACAGCGATGATGTCCTCGAGATCATGGTGGTGCCGAACAGCGCCCGCCTCGAGTACTACCACTTCTCCGTGAACCCTCTGGGGACGCAGTACGACGCCGAACTGCGACAGGGAGGCAACGTGCGCACCACCGAATGGGACGGGAATTGGGAGGCCAAGGTCGCCAAAGGCCCGCAGGCGTGGACGGTCGAGGTCGCCCTCCCCTTCGTTGAGCTGGGCCTGACCGGCGCCTCCAGGGGAGACTGGGCCCTGAACGTGGCTCGCGAGCGCCAGGCAGGTACCCAGGAACTCTCCAGCTTCACCGAGGGACGTGGCGGCTTCCACCAGCCGAATCTGTACGCCACGCTGAAGCTCCCCGGCGCGGATCTCAGCCCCTACCTGTGGACCATGCGCCCGCCCTATGAGACAAGCTTCCAGATGGAGGAAAACGAACTTCTGTACCTGGGCAAGATCCACCTGACGAACGACACGGGCCGCTTCCGCTTCCTCAGGCTCAAGCCTGAGTTGCACTACGCCAGGGCCGGACATACCTCCGGGAAGTCCATCACCCTGGGCCTCGACGCCGGGCAGTCTCGCGAGATCAGCTTCAGTGTGCCGGTGCGCGAGCAGGGCAGCGCACTGCTGCGCTTCCTCCTCAGCGACCGGGCCAACCCGGCCGAGGTCCTCTACGTCAAGCAGGTTCCGCTGACGCTGAACTACACGCCGCTGGCCATCGACATCACCCGACCGAACTACCGGGACTGCATCTACGCCACCCAGAAGCTGGATCGCGTGGAGTTCACGGTGACTTCGGCTCTGTCGCCGCAGTCTCTGGAGGGCAAGCAGCTTCAGGCCGTCCTGCTGCCTGCGAAGGCAGAGGGTGAACCCCGTCCGGTGGCCCAGGCGACTCCGGCGTCCGCTGCGCCGCAGGTCAAGCTCAGCCTTCCCGCCGACAAGCTGGCCGTCGGCGACTACACGCTTCTCGTCACCCTGATGGACAAGAGCGGGCAGGTCGTACACAGCGCCCAGAAGACGCTGAGCAAGCTTCCCCCGGCGCCCAACGGTCACGAGTGGCGCTTCGATGAGAACAACGTGCTCCTGCACAACGGCGAGCCCTATCTGCCCTTCGGGTGGTTCAGCCAGGACATCGGGACGTGGGACCCGAAGGAGGGCTACACGGCACTCCAGAGCTACAGCCGGGAGTACTTCACGGACGACGTCGTCCGGGCGTGGATGGATCCGATCGCCGCGCAGGGCACCTACGTGACCTTCTCGCCGTACAGCCCGGCCTTCATGAACCGGGGCGAGGACCTGAAGCGTCCGCTCAATGACAAGGAACGGGAGGCCCTGACAGCTCGTGTGAAGGCGCTGAAGGACCACCCGGCGCTCCTTGCCTGGTACATGGCCGACGAACCCGAGCTTGTGCCGGTCCTGCCCCAGCGCTCGCAGGAGATCTACGAGACGGTACGCGCAGCCGATCCGTACCATCCCTGCATCATGCTCAATGACACCCTGCAGGGCATCTATCGCTACGAGCGTGGCGGCGATGTGTTGATGCCCGACCCCTATCCTTGCTTCCTCAAGAACGGCCTCGCCGCGGCGCCGATCGAGAAGACCAGCAACTTCATGGAGACCATCAAGGACGCCACCGGCGGTCGCAAGCCCGCCTGGGTCACTCCGCAGGGCTTCAACTACGGCGACTATGGCCGCGCCGGGAACCGTGGGCCGAACCTCACGGAGCTGCGCAACCAGACCTACCAGGCCGTCGTCCATGGCGCCAAGGGCTTCCTGTGGTACACCTACAGCCAGTACCGCAACTATCCCGACCTGTACCTGGGCATGCCCTTCGTGGCACGTGAAATCGCGGACCTCAAGGCAGCGGTGCTTGCCCAGGACGTCCCGCAGGCCGTGACCGTGAAGGCCCCTAAGGCCGAACACATGCACGTGAGTCTGCGCAAGGTCGGTGACGAGCTCACCCTCTTCGCCGTCAACACCGCTACCGAGCCTCAGGAAGTAACCTTCTCCGTGAAGGGCGCTCCGGCGAACCTCTTCGTCGTCTCCGAGGGTCGCAAGGTGAGCCTCGCCGGAGGAAGCTTCACCGACAAGTTCGGCATCTACGCCTCGCACCTGTACTCAACTCGCGAGGCCCTTGCCGGGCGTGAGCAGGTCTCGACGGCCCAGGCTGCCATCGACCAAGCCAACGCCGCACGCCGCAAGCCCGGCAACCTGGCCTTCGAGGACTACGACACGCGCGTCGTCGTCTCCAGCGGCGCCCAGTATGGCAACGAGCCCGATCGCGTCCTCGATGGTGTCACCCAGGGCATGGGTTGGCTCTCGAAGGACCCGAAGAAGCTTGGTGAGTGGCTCCAGGTGATCTGGCCCGCCGAACAGAGCATCGGACGCGTCGTCGCCTACAGCACGAGCATCCTGGAGGCCGAGGTCCAGGTGCCTGCCGGTGAGGGTCAGTGGAAGACCGTCGGCAAGCTCTCCGGCCAGCCCCTCACGGCAGCCTTCGAGCCCGTGAAGACGACCACTTTGCGGATACTGGTCACCGCGCTGCAGCCCGACAAGACGCAGAGCAATCTGCAGGAGGTGGAGGCCTATGCGAAGTAGCTGCCTGGTCGTGCTTCTATGCGCACTCTGGTGCAGCCTCGCCGGCGCGGCTGAGCCGATCGCCTACTGGTCCATGGACGCCCTCAAGGACGGCGTCATGGCGGACGCTTCGGGCAAGGGCCATGACGCAGTCGCCTACGGTCTTGACGGCAAGCTCCCGGAGATCGTGCCGGGGATCGTCGGCAACTGCCTGAGGTTCACGGCCGCGTCTCAGCAGTACCTCGAACTCAAGCAGAGTGAGGGGCTGGCTGCGCCGTCTGCAATGACCGTGATGGCGTGGATCAAGCCGGCTGCCCGAGGCGCGACTTACGAAATCCTCACCAGCAAGGGCGACAAGAGCGGCGACGGTCCCTGGCCGGGATGGCGGCTGCGTTACTTCTGGACCCGGGCAACCTTCCAGTATGGCGCCGCCGACTCGACGGAGCCCGCTGTCTCGTCGCCGGAGTGGTCTGTTCCCGCGGGCTTCTGGAGCCACGTGGCGTTGACCTATGACGGGAAGAAGATGATCCTGTACGTCGACTGCGAGCCGGTCGCCGAACAGGAAACCACGGTGCCCATCCTGGCGGCGAAGAGGGCTATGGTCATTGGCAACTACGTCGGGCGCAAGAGCGCCTATGCCTTCGACGGGCTGATGGATGAGCTGAAGGTATATGATGTCGCCCTGAGCGCCGAGGACCTCTACGTGGAGGCCTCCAGGGGGATGACACCTTAGGGCGACGCTTCAGGGAACCGACAACACACTCTCGGGGCCCGAAGGCCTCGACTTCACAGGGAGAACCCAAGATGGCAGGTAAGGTCGCAATCATGCCGTGCCTCGATATGCAGAACGGCCGGGTCGTTAAGGGCGTGCACTTCGTCGACATCCGCGACGCCGGCGATCCTGTCGAGTGCGCCAAAGCCTACTGCGCCGCCGGTGCGGACGAGATCGCGCTGCTCGATATCACCGCGACCGTCGAGGGACGCGCAACGATGCTGGAAGTGGTCAAGCGCGTTGCCGAAGCGGCGACCGTGCCCTTCACCGTCGGCGGCGGAATCCGTGATGTGGCCTCGGCGGCTGCTGTACTTGAGGCGGGTGCCGACAAGGTGTCCACCAGCAGCGCAGCCTTCCGGCGGCCCGAAGTGATCGCCGAGATGGTCAAGGAGTTCGGCCCCGAGCGCGTCACAGTGGCGATCGACGTGGACGCCAACCCGGCGCTGCCCTCGGGCTATGAGGTCTACGTGGACGGCGGACGGACGGCCACCGGTGCTGATGCAGTGGAGTGGGCCAAGCAGGTCGACGGCTACGGCGTCGGCTGCATCCTCCCCACCAGCAAAGCAGGGGATGGCGCCCGAACCGGCTACGACCTTCCGCTGATCCGAGGGATCGCCCAGAGCGTCAAGGCTCCGGTCGTCGCCTCAGGAGGGGCCGGGGAACTGAAGCACTTCCTCGAAGCGGCTGAGGCCGGCGCAGCTGTTCTTCTGGCCGCCTCAGTCTTCCACTTCGGGACGCTGACCATCTCGGACGTGAAGCGGTACCTGGCGGAACACGGCGTCGAGCTGGTGCGTCCCGTCTAGCGCCCCAACAGACGAACCAAGCCCACCTTCACGGGGCGGTTCCGGGCATGAGCCGCTCCCGCTAGATACTGCCTGCGATTCGGGCCTCGATCCTCCTTCAGCCCCGGGGCCGCGCGGCCCTCGATGCAAAGGTACTCGTGGCGGCCCTGGAGAAGGCACGCCGTGGCCAGTCCGGACCGATCTGCCGGCGGCCGATCGCACACCCTCACCGGAGGCCACCGTACTCATGTCCTCGCTTCGGGCTTGCTTCCGCCTCACAGCCGTTCTGCTCCTCACCCTCGCCTTCAAGGGAGGCGCCTTCGCA